>JASLOY010000156.1 GCA_030745255.1 Vicinamibacterales bacterium | reverse complement strand
GATCGTCCTTCTCCCAATAGGTGGGGACCGAAGCGAAGAGCTCGACGAATCGCGGCTGCACGAGCTGCTCGTGCCATTTCTTGCGCATGAACGTCTGCGTGCGCTCGAACTGCCCGAACGGCACGTCGTAGTAGACGTTGTCGCCGGTGGCGACGAAGAACTCCGGTTGCTTGCCCAGCATCGTCTCGAGCGCCGGGTACCCCAGCGCCTTGTCCTCGGGCGAGCCGGCGCGTGGCCCGTTGCCGTGAAACTGCGCGTAGTTCATGCCGGTGACGACGACGAAGTTCACCTCGGCGGCGCCGTCGGCGCCGTGCAAGGTGCTGAACGACCGGGTCGGGCCGAGGCGGGTGTTGTCCTGGCTCGGTCCGTAGCGCAGCCGGTAGACATACCGCGTGCCGGCGGCCAGCCCCGTCATCCTCGTCTGGACGATGAAGTCCCCCTCGGCGGTCGCCGCCAACCACGCCGATTCCGTCGCGTCGGCGAAGTCGTCCGAGGTTGCCAGCTCGAATCGCGCCACGCCCGGCGCGCCCGGCACGTCGCCATCGACAATGACCGCCTCGGTGGTCAGCCGCGACTGCAGGATGACGCTGTCGGCGGTCACCTCGCCGGCAATCTCCCCCTGCCCGTTGGTGATGGCAATCGGCTCTGGCGCCGGCTCCACCCCGCACCCGGCGAGCACGGAAGCCAGGAACATCAGCAGTGCGGTTCTCATCGTCATCGTTGCCCCCTACCTCGTGTCCAGAGCGTCCACCTGCTCCAGAAGGCCGTTTGCTCGGCCACACGCCGGCGAAGCCTTCCGGGAAGGATGCCCTCTCTCATGGCAGCACGAGCGCGACCAGCTCCGGCGTGGCAATACCGCCCCCGCCCGAGGCTACCAGCAGGTACTGCTTGCCCTGGTGCAGGCATGTGATCGGGTTCCCCCCCCAGGGCGGTTCCGGAAGAGACCGCCAGGATCACCGCGATCGACAGGACTCCCTGGATAAGATGCCCGAGCCCTGTACCGGTGTGCATCTGCGCTCCTCACTTGATGGTCGCCGCTGAGGATCGCGATTATAGCGCGCCGCTGGACATCCTCCAGCGGCGCCATCCAGATGGGTCGAGCGGACCGTGGAGCGGCGGCGTCAGCGGACGATCGGGCGGGTCTCGGCCTTCCCGGGACGGAGCGACACCGATTCCCCACAATGCATGATCGTCAGACCGGTACCCTCGCTGAGGGTGTACGTGCACGACGTGCCGTCGATCGCAACGCTGAGCAACTGTCCGCGCACCGTCAGCTTGAAACAGATCGCGAGACGCAGCTGCTCCGACACGCGCGGCGTGAAGCTCACTTGCCCGTCGTGGTCGCGCATGCCGGCGAAGCCATGAACGAGGGCCATCCAGACCCCACCCATCGAAGCGATGTGGCAGCCGTCCCTGACGTTCCCCGCGACATCGGCCAGGTCCATGAGGGCCGCATAGCGCGCGTACTCCAACGCCTTGTCCGTATACCCGATCTCGGACGCCACGATGCTCTCGATACAGGCCGACAGCGAGGAATCTCGCGTGGTGAGCCGGTCGTAGTGGTCGAAGTTGCGACGCTCTTGGTCGAGCGTGAACTCGTGACCGAGCAGGAACATCGCGAGCACCACGTCGGCCTGCTTGACCACCTGGTGCCGGTAGATCACCAGCGGGTGATAGTGCAACAGCAACGGGTAGTTCTCGGGCGGGGTATTCTCGAAATCCCACTTCTCTTTGTCGAGAAACCCATCATCTTGCAGGTGGATCCGGTGCTCGTCGCTGAACGGCACGTACATCTCATCCGCCGCTCGACACCAGTCGCGGATCTCATCCGGGCTGACACCGGTCTTCGCGGCAAGGTAGACGAACTGACGGGGGTCGTCGTCGAGCAGCGCCTGCACCGTGCTGGCCGCAAACCGCAGGTTCTCGCGCGCCATCAGGTTCGTATAGCAGTCGTTGTCGACGACGGTGTTGTACTCATCAGGACCGGTGACGCCGTTGATGACGAAGCGCCCCGCCTTGCTGGGCGAGAAGAAGCCGAGATCGAACCAGAACCGGGCCGTCTCCACGAGCATCTCGGCGCCGACCTCCGTCAGGAATTCGGTGTCCCCGGTCATGTCGACATACTTCTTGAGCGCGTAGATGATGTCGGCGTTGATGTGGTACTGCGCCGTGCCGGCTGCGTAGTAGGCTGACGCCTCCTCGCCATTGATCGTCCGCCACGGAAACAGCGCGCCCTTCTGGTTCAGCTCGGCCGCGCGTGCCCGCGCCTGCTCGATGTAGCTGTGGCGAAAACGCAGGAGGTTCTTTGCAATTCGGGGTGTCGTGTAGATGAGAAACGGAAGGACGTAGATCTCGGTGTCCCAGAAGTAGTGGCCCTCGTACCCCTGGCCCGTCAGCCCCTTGGCCGGCACACCCGCGCCCTCGGCCCGCGCCGTCGCCTGGCAGATCTGGAAGAGGTTGAAGCGAATCGTCTGCTGGACAGCGGAATCACCGGTGACTCGCACGTCACTCCTGTGCCAGAAGTCGTCTAGAAATTCCCGCTGGTTCTCCAAGAGCGCGTCGAACCCCGCTTCGACCGATCGGTCCAGCGACCACTCCGCACGCTGGCACAGCTCGGCCGGCGGCACCCGTCGAGAGGTGTGATACGTCAAGAACTTGGTCACGCGAATCGGCACGCCCTGTCGCGCGGCGACCGAAAAGACGACCTGGCCCGAGTGCTCGCCGCACGTGGTCTCCACGGTGCATCCGGCGTCGGTCTCGATCAGGTGGTCGGCTGCGCACGCCAGCGTCAGCCCGCTCGAGCGGGTGGAGAAACCCAGCACCACGCGGGCCTCATGAGCCCGGTGCACCTGTGGCTTCAGGACGCGTCCGCCAACCATGCCAGTGCGGGGGTCGCCGTCCTCCTCCTCGTGGTCGCGATGGTTCACGAGCTCCGAGGCAATCACGACTGGAGCATCCGCATCGAGAACGACCACCTCGTAGGAGATCGCCGCCACGTGTTTATGGACGAACGACACGAGACGGCGCGACCGGATGGACACGCGCCTGCCAGACGACTTCTCCCAGATCACCTCTCGGTCGAGGGTCCCTGACCGCATGTCGAGCGCGCGCTCGAATCTGTCCATGGTCGCGGTCGGCAGATACAGCGGCTCGTCATCCACGTAGAGCTTGACCAGCGTTCCGTCTGGCACGTTGACGATCGTCTGACCCGTCCGGGCATACCCGAACGCCTCCTCGCCGTAGACAATCGGTCGCGTCTCGTAGAACCTGTTGATGAACGTGCCGCTTTGCCAGGCAGGGGCACCCTCTTCGAAGCTCGCGCGAATGCCCAGATAGCCGTTTGCGGTGGAAAAGAGGGTCTCGGTTGCCGCCAGGTAGTCGGGGAAGAACTGCCGCTCGACCAGTCGCCACTCGTCGACCGGGTAGATGTGATCGGGACGATGGAGCCGCTCGCGATGAGCCATGACGTTACCCAAGCTCGCCGGTCAATTCGGTGAGACGTCCGGAACGTCGCCCTTCCGAAGCGTCTCAGCCAGATCGCTCACGACGAGATCGGCCCCGCCGGCGTAGAGATCACCCGGCGAGCCCGATGGTCGACCCCGATCACCAGACCGAAGTGACCCGCACGCCCGGCCTCAATACCAGCGATAGCGTCCTCGATGACCGCGGCACGGCCCGGCTCGACGTCGAGCCGTCTCGCGGCCTCGAGAAAGGTGTCCGGGGCCGGCTTCCCGGCCAGTCCGAGCCGGACAGCCCGCTCGCCGTCAATCCGCACGTCGAACTGATCGAGCATCCCAACCACACGCAGTATCGTCTCGCAGTTTCGGCTCGATGAGACCACGGCCGTCTTGAGCCCGACACGACGCAGATGTCGGATCAGCGCCAGCGCCCCTTCGTAGACCTCGACCCCGCCCGTCTCTATCGCCTCGAGAAACAACGCGGCTTTTCGGTTCCCCAGACCATGAACGCTCTCGCGTTCGGGGGGATCGCCCGGTTCCCCGTCCGGTAGGGTGATACCGCGCGACGCCAGGAAATCGCGCACGCCGTCGTCGCGCGGCTTCCCGTCGACGTAGCGCGTGTAATCCGACCGAACGTCGAACGTTTGATAGGCGACGCGACGTCGCGCTGCGTCGCGCGACAGAAAGGCGTCGAACATTCGCCCCCAACAGCTCGCGTGCAGCTCCGTCGTCTTGACAAGGACACCGTCGAGATCGAACAACGCCGCATCGAGCTTGGTCCAGTCCATCAGCCAGCACCAGTGATGCGCCGCAGCAGGTCCTGAAAGCGAGGTTCCGCGCGGAGGGGGGCGAACCCTGGGTCCGCCCCGACCAGGATCATCTCCCCCTCTCATTCCCGATATCCGAGCTCGAGCCAGTCCAGCGCGCGATCGCTCTCACCCAGGTGCACGGCAACCTGCGCGTTCACCCAGGCCACCCGGTTCGCTTCCGCCTCGAGCGCGTCGAGTAGCGCAAGGCCGACCGGCCGCTCGGGGGTCGCCGCGTACGCGCCGGCCTGCGCCGCCGCGCGCTGCTGGCCGATCGCGGTGAACGCCCGCTCCAGCGCGCGGCATCCGTCGCGTACCCTGCCCAGTTGCAGGTAGCAGAGCGCCAGCGACGTCAAGATGGTGGGCGCGCGTTCCTCCATGGCGAGCGTCTTACGGATCTGGACCACGGCGTCATGGAACTGCCGCGCCATGTACAGCACGAAGCCCATTCCGCCGTTGGCATCCACGGACGACGGGTCGAACTCGAGCGCTCGCCCGGCCTCGAAGACGGCCTCGTCGATCCGATTCAGCGCCGTCAAAGCGTAGGCGCGCATCGTGTGGTGCGAGGCCTCGGCCGGTGCCAGCTCGGCGGCGCGTTCGAAAGACGCCGCAGCGCCTCGCGGATCCCAGTCGTGGAGCAGGGTGACGAGACCGACCGCGCCATGCGCCTCCGCCAGCTGCGCGTCGAGCGTCAGCGCCTGATCCGCGGCTTTCCTCGCCCTGGGGAACGCCTCGGTCGGCGACATCACCTTGAGATAGCCGAGCATGGCGTACGCGCGCGCCGTAGCGGCGTGCGCCAGCGCCAGCTTCGGATCCCGGCGGACCGCTTGCCGCAAGTACCCGACTGCTCGCCGCAAGCCGTCTGGGGTGCACTTGGTCGTGAGAAAGAAGTGGCCCTTCAGATACAGCCGATAGGCCGACACGTCCTCGGTGCACCTGCAGGAGCTCTCGAGGGTCTTCGTCTCGGCCCCGGTCAAGCGGACACGCAGGTTGTTGGAGATCTCCCTGGCGATCTCCTCCTGAATCGTGAAGATGTCCGACACCGTCCGACGATACTGCTCTCCGCACAGTTGTGCTTCCTGGTCGACGTCGATCAGCTCGGCCGTGACGAGCAGCGTCTCGGCGCGCTCCGTCAGCCGACCCGCCACGACCGCGCGCACGTTGAGCTCGCGGCCGATGTCGAGCGGGTCCATGTCGCGGTCCTTGTACCGGACGGTCCGAACGTGCGGCACGACCCGAAGCGCGGGCAATTGCGACAGGCCGTTGATGAGCGTCGCCGCCAGACCGTCGCTGAGATACTCGGCGTCGGCGGCCGCGCTGACGTTGACGAACGGCAGGACCGCGAGAGAATCGATCGCCGCCCCTTTCCGGCCGGGTGTCGCTCGAGCGACACCCGGCACCAGCAGCGGTCCTGAGTCCGAGTCTCGCTTGAGTCGCCTCAAATCGGCGAGCACGTCGGCGGCGCTTTGATACCGCAGGCACCGGTCCTTCTCGAGTGCCTTGTCCAGGATGTCGCGGAGGGCGGGCGGCAGATCAGGATTTACGCGCTCCGGCGACGGGGGGTCCCGGTTCAAGATGGCATCGACGACAACGCCCGACGTCGCTCCCGCGAACGCCTGTCGGCCCGCTGCCATTTCATACAGCACGACACCGAAAGAGAACAGATCCGTGCGAGCGTCGAGCGGTTCACCGCGAATCTGCTCGGGCGACATGTACTCAACGGTACCCGCGACCTGGCTTGGACCCGTCTGGGGCGCCTGTGTCCGGGTGCGCGCGTCGGCGGCAGCGATGCTCGGTACCGGCTCGACGAGCTTGGCGAGGCCGAAGTCGAGAATCTTGGCTTGACTGCCCTGCGTGACGAAGATGTTGGCCGGTTTGATGTCGCGATGGATGAGACCGCTCGTATGCGCGGCGGTCAGCCCGTCGGCGATCTGGATGGCCCACTCCAGAAGCTGTTCGGTCCGCACCGGTCTGCGGCCGACCCGGAGGTTCATCGGCTGTCCTTCCAGAAGCTCCATGGCGAAGAAGGGGCGATCCTCCGTCTCGCCGATCTCGTAGATCGTGCAGATATTCGGATGGCTCAGCGACGCCGCGGCACGGGCCTCGCGCAGGAGGCGATCGCGCGCATCCGGACGCTGGAGCACGTCGTCGGGCAGAAACTTCAGAGCGACGCGCCGGCCCAGCGAGAGGTCTTCGGCGGCGTAGACGACACCCATGCCCCCTGCGCCAAGCCGCTCGCCAATCCGGTAGTGGGTGATGATCTGTCCGGGCTCAGCCATGGTTCGCGACCGGAGTGCCGGAAACTGACGACGCTGCGGTCAATGCAAGGCGTGGACCGGACGAACCGCCGAAGCTCGTCGAGTGTGCCGCCTCGTCAGTCATCCATCACAGAGGGGCCTGCAGAGCGTTCCTGGTCCCCGGTGGCTCGGCAAAGCCGTTGCTTGAGGTGTCTACACATCCGGATATGGTGCGGGTGGCCGGGTCGCACATAATCCGAGTGCGGCAATGTTCGCTCATCCGGGTGAGACGGTCATTCGGCATCGCTGGTGGATGCTCACCGGCTCCGCCGCGATATTGCTCGGCCGGATCGGGATTTTCCCGACTCATCGCGACCTGAGACGCGCGCCTTTTCTTCAGCGACGTGTGCCCCGAATCTAGTTGCGAAGCGTCCGCGCCATGCTTCGACCGGGCTGCCTGTCCGGTCTGAGGTCCGGCGACTATGAGACGCTGGGGCTCGTGCGCCTTGTCCAGGCGGGCTGTGACCGACGAAGCAACTCCGTCCGGACGGGCAGAACGGTTTCCTGGCGAGGCGTTCGGCTGGCCAGGCGCGAGGAGGGAGCAGCGTAGGCTGCACCGGTGAGGCCCAGGCGCGAGCCGCACTCGTGGACCGCTGTCACAACGACGAACGCCTCGCCAAGCAACCTAGGGCAGCGTCAGTGCCAGCAGCTCTGCCGGTCCGCGTTCGCTGTTGCCGGTGCCGACGGCCACCACCAGATACTGCTTGCCGTCGTGGAGATAGGTCACCGGGTTGCCGCCCGGGGCCGCCGGCAGGTCCAGCGAGCCGAGATGCTCGCCGCTCGACTTGTCGTAGGCGCTGATGGTGCGCGAGCTGGCCGCCACATCCGCGTAGTCGCGTCCGCCGTGGTTCATGATGAGCAGCGTCGGCGTCACCAGCGGCCCCGAAGTGATGCCGCCCCCGCCGCCCAGCGGGCCGAGGTCGAGGTCGGCCAGCGCCGGGTGGTTCCTGGGACCGTCACCGTGCGGCTGCACCCAGGCGTGCTCACCTGTGTTCAGGTCGATCGAGGTCACCCGCTTGTAGGGCGGCTTTCCGATCGGCAGCCCCTGCGGCCCGGACAGGCCGACCCCCCACGGGTCGGTGAAGTAGCCGATCGTGGCCGGAGGGTCGTACTTGATGAGGTCGGCGAGGATCTGCGTGGTCGAGGACGACACGAAGAGCCGACCAGTTTCCAGATCGACCGCGGAACCTTGCCAGTTGGCGCCGCCTCCAGCCCCCGGCGACTGGATATACGGTAGCTGGTCACCCCTGAGCACCGGAGGAGAGAAGATC
>JASLOY010000155.1:2796-7832 GCA_030745255.1 Vicinamibacterales bacterium | reverse complement strand
GTGGCCAAGTTACCGAAGACCGCGACCGGGAAGATCCAGAAGTACGTCTTGCGTCGCGGGCGCAGCGCCGTCTCGACACAGTAGCCATTTCGGGCGATGAGTAGCGTGCCCCATCCGGTCGACGCTTCGGCAGACGCCGAGCCTCCGGCACGCCCTGCGGTCGGGCGGTGTCTGACGGCCCTGGAGCGCAAGGTGCTCTGGCTCAGCACGTGGATGATCCACCACGCCAACCATGTGCGTCCGAACCGGGACGGGCTGAAGGTGGGCGGTCATCAGGCGTCGTGCGCGTCGATGGTGACGCTGATGACGGCGCTCTTCTTCGATGTGCTGCGCCCGATCGACCGGGTGGCGGTGAAGCCCCACGGCAGTCCCGTCTTCCACGCGATTCAATATCTGCTTGGGCGCCAGTCGCGCGACCAGCTCGAGCGGTTTCGTGCCTTCGGCGGCGCCCAGTCCTATCCGTCGCGCACCAAGGATGAGGATGACGTGGACATCTCGACCGGGTCGGTCGGCATGGGCGTCGCCATGACCAGCTTCGCCGCGCTGGCCCAGGAGTTTCTGCGTAAGCGGGGACTCGTGACCGCCGACACACCACCCGGGCGCATGGTCGCAGTGGCGGGGGACGCCGAGTTCGACGAGGGGAACGTCTTCGAGGCGCTGCTCGAGTCGTGGAAGCATCACGTCACCAACGTCTGGTGGGTCATCGACTACAACCGCCAGAGTCTCGACGCGATCGTGGCCGACCGGTTTTTCAATCGGCTCGACACGGTCTTCCAGACGATGGAGTGGCGCGTCGTCACGCTGAAATACGGTAAGCGGCTCGATGCGGCCTTCGCGCAGCGGGGCGGCGACGCGCTGCGCGCCTGGATCGACGACTGTCCGAACTCCGAATACTCGGCGCTCGCCTATCAGGGCGGGGCGGCCTGGCGCACCCGGCTGGAGCGTGATCTGGGCGACACGTCAGGAATCTGCGAGTTGCTCGACGAGCATGACGACCGGGCGCTGCACCGGCTGATGACCAACCTCGCGGGTCACGACGTGGAAGCGGTGCGCGAGGCGTTTCACGCCGCCGCGGATGACGAGACGCCAGCCTGCTTCATCGCCTACACCATCAAGGGCCATGGGCTCCCGTTCGAAGGCCACAAAGACAACCACTCCGGGTTGACGACGCCGGCCCAGATCGCTGCGTTGCGGGCCGAGATGGGCATCGCCGAGGGTGACGAGTGGGAGCCGCTCGCCGGGCTCGACGTGCCGGAGCAGGAGCTGCGTGCGTTTCTCGACACGGTGCCGTTCAGCCAGCCCGCCCGGCGCAGCCACGCCGCGCCACGGGTGCCGGTGCCGGCGACGCTGACCGTTCCACCCGGCGACCGGCTGTCGACGCAGGCCGGCTTCGGTCGCGTGCTGGCCGACATCGCGCGGCGCCACCCGGACCTGGCCGATCGCATCGTGACCACCTCGCCCGACGTGACCGTGTCCACCAATCTTGGCGGGTGGGTCAATCGGCGTGGGGTCTTCTCGCAATCGAGGCAGGTCGATGTCTTTCACGAGGACCGACCGCTCTCGGCGCAGGACTGGTCGATGGGGCCGGACGGGCAACATCTCGAGCTCGGTATCGCCGAGAACAACCTGTTTGTGCTGCTGGCGGCGCTCGGGCTGACGGCACCGTTGTTTGGTGCGCGGCTGCTGCCGGTGGGCACGCTGTATGACCCGTTCATCAGCCGTGGGCTCGACGCGCTGAACTATGCCTGCTATCAGGATGCACGGTTCATTCTGGTCGCCACGCCGTCCGGCGTGAGCCTCGCACCGGAGGGTGGCGCGCACCAGTCTGTGCTGACACCGCTGATTGGGCTCGGGCAGCCTGGACTGACCGCGTTCGAGCCGGCGTATGTCGACGAGCTGGCGGAGATACTGCGCTGGAGCTTCGAGCATATCCAGGCGGACGATGGCGGCGCCGTCTACCTGCGGCTGTCGACCCGGCCGCTCACCCAGCCGCAGCGCGAGCTGACGGCAGACGCCCGATGCGACATCGTGGATGGTGGGTACTGGCTGGTGCCCCCGGCGTCGGGCGCCGAGCTTGCGATCGTCGCCTCCGGCGCCGTGGTCTCAGAAGCGCACGAGGCACACCGCCACATCGTCGAGGACATTCCTGGGGCGGGGCTGCTCGTCGTGACCTCGGCCGGTCGGTTGCAGCAAGACTGGATGCACGGATCAAAGACCGGCGACGTCGAGCAGACCCACGTGCGCGAGTTGTTGCGGCCGCTGGCGCCAACGGCCGGCCTCGTCACGGTGCTCGACGGACATCCGGCAACCCTGTCCTGGATAGGGGCGGTCGGACCCCACCGTGTGCTGCCGCTCGGGGTGACTCGGTTCGGACAGTCGGGTGACGTCCAGGATCTCTACCGGGCCTACGAGCTCGATGCCGACGCGATCGTGACTGCCGCGGCGCGGCTGTGTCTGGAGCGCGGTTGATGCCCGAAGGGGCCAGAAGTCAGAAGGCAGAAGGTTTCTGACTTCTTTGAGTGACATGAGCAACCCGATCGAGCTCCGTCTTCCACAACTGGCCGACGCCGTAACCTCGGTCAAGCTCAGTATCTGGTTGAAGCAGGAAGGCGACCGGGTCGAGGCGGGCGAGCCGATCGTCGAGGTCGAAACCGACAAGACGAATGTGGAGCTCGAGGCGCCGGCCTCCGGCATCGTCCGTACGATCCATGTCGCCGCCGGCACCGAGGGGCTCGAAGCGGGAGCGCTGCTGGCGCTGATCGCCGACGAGGCGGGCGGCCAGACTGCCACGCCGGCGGTCGGGATCCCCAAGTTGGCCCCGCTTGATGTGATCGCGGCGCCGCTCGTGCCGGCTCGTCCGATCCAAGTGCCGACTTCGGCCACCGGAGACGGACCGGCGGCGGTTGCCAGCCCGATGGCGCGCCGGATGGCGGCGGCCGCCGGGCTGGATCTGTCGACGATTCGTGGCACGGGTCGCGGCGGTCGGATTGGCAAGGCGGACATCGACCGGGCGCTGGCGGTGCGTCGTGGCGCAATGCCAGCCGCTGCCGCGTCGCCAACCGTGCCGACGCCGGTGGCCGATGAGCCTGGCGGGTCCGACGCTCCTGGCAGCGGTGACGGTGCCTACAGGGAGCACACGCTGACCGCATTGCGGCGTGTGACGGCAACCCGCCTCCAGCAGGCCAAGCAGGTGGTACCGCACTTCTATTTGCGCATCGACTGCGGGGTGGACGCGGCGCTCGCCGCGTTGGCCCGCATCAAGGACAAGGAACAAGGTGGGGATGTGCAACCGACGCTGACCGACGTTGTGGTCTGCGCCTCGGCGCTCGCGCTCCGCAAGGTGCCCCAGGCCAACTCGACGTGGGCCGACGGGGCGGTCCGGATCTACGAAGCGGTGAACATCGCCGTGGCGGTGAACACCCCGAAGGGGTTGATCACGCCGATCGTCCGAGAGGCGGATAGCAAGGGCCTCGGCGCAATCGCTCGGGAGACCAGGAGCCTGGTGGCGCGCGCGCGTGAGGGGACGCTGACACCGGACGAATACACCGGGGGCACGTTCACCGTCTCGAACCTCGGGATGTACGGGGTCGAGAGCCTGTACGCCATCGTGAATCCGCCACAGAGCTGCATCCTTGGGGTGGGCGCCGCCGTCAAGCGGCCGATTGTGGCCGACGACGCAGTGACAGTCGGCACCCGCATGACATGCACCCTGTCGGCCGACCATCGCGTGATTGACGGCGCTGTCGGCGCCGAGCTGCTGACGGCGCTACGGTCGTTCATCGAGCAGCCCGGTCTGATGGGACTCTGAGGCAGGCCGCCAGACCGACGTTTCTTTGCACACGGCGGTATAATCGGGCGTCTACAACGTCTTGACGAGAGGGAGGTCTCGATGAAGAGCTCGCTAGCCGCACTTATCGCGCTCGCGCTGCTGGTGCCCGTTGCAGCCGTTGCCCAGCAGGAGGAGAGCTACGACTACTGGAAGCCTCAGCGGGACATGATCCGGCGTGGTCAGCAGGCAGTGTTCATGTGCAACGGACTCTTCACGGGCAACCGATCGATCGAGAACGTCTTCGCCCAGGAGCTGGCGTTTCTCCCAGAGCCGATCGGCACCCCGAGCGGCGGCGACTACGTGGTCAACGACATGCGACAAGCGGTGGCAATTGGTACCCCGGGCGCCACGCCGGTCATGCGGGCGGCGTTCCGCGAGGGAATCGGGTGTGTCATTCTGGCCCCGGACCAGACCTTCGAGGATATCGACCGTCTCCCGGAGCTCGCGTTGCCGTATCCGCCGGGCGACCCGGCGACCATCGCCTGGCCGGATGGCGATCTGGTCACCGACATGTCGCTGCCGACCGGTGTGAATCCGGTGGCCCTCGAAGCGGCATCGGACTGGGCGTTCGACCGCGAGTCGCCCCAGCAGGTCACTTTGAGTCTGCTGGTAGTGCACAACGGGCAGATCATCCACGAGCGTTACGCGCCCGGAATGGAGATGACGACTCGAACCCGCACCTGGTCGACGGCAAAGAGCATCGCTGTGACCTTGATCGGGATGCTCGTCGACCAGGGAAAGATGCAGCTCGATGAGCCGCTCGGCCTCGAGTGGTTGCCTCGCACTCGTTCTGCTGGGGGCGATCCGCGCAGCGCCATCACACTGCGGCACGTGTTGAACATGTCGAGCGGACTGGACACGATTGACAACGGCGGGCTCGAGTATGCGACGGGTTCCGGGATGTCCTACTGGGCCGGCGCAAGCTCGGTGCGGGGTGCCCTGCGCCAGGCGCTGATTCGCGAGCCGGGAACCAACTGGGACTACGAGAATTACGATACGCTGCTGGCCGTCTACAAGATGAAGCAGGTGCTGGGGGACGAGCAGGCCTATCGCGAGTTCCCGCGCCGCGCGCTGCTCGACCACTGCGTGCGCGCCGCGCGCCGCGCGCGCCGTTTCTGGCCTCGGGCGCCGGTGCGCGCGCCAGGCCTTTTTTACTTCGTACCCGCTCTGCTGCCTGGGCTTGGCTCGCTGGTCCGCGCATCCCTCC
>JASLOY010000155.1:266-2786 GCA_030745255.1 Vicinamibacterales bacterium | reverse complement strand
GACAAGATCGGCATGCGGAACACCCTGGTCAGCACCGATCGGTTTGGCGACTTCATCCTCAGTTCTCAGGTCTACACCAACGCGCGCGACCTGGCGCGGTTCGGCATGCTCTATCTGCAGAACGGCGTGTGGAATGGGGAGCGACTGCTGTCGGAGGAGTGGATCGATTTCGTCCGGACGCCGGCTCCGGCGACGGTGGGCCGCGGCGGCCAGTATGGCGGTCAGTGGTGGCTTGTGCCCGAAAGCCGGGACGACGTGCCGAAGGACGCCTACTCGACCTCCGGGAACCGAGGCCAGTATGTGGTCGTCGTGCCCACGCACGATCTGGTCATCGTGCGGCGAGGGCTCGACTACGGTCGGCAGGGCTTCGACCGCTGGGGGCTGACACGTGAGGTCCTGAAAGCGATCGGGACGCCGACCAACGAGAACCAGTAGCGGTTCACGGGCGGTCGGTGGTCCTGGCGTGGTGACGCGCGCTTTGAGCGGGCTCTATCAGCGAATGGTTGTCGTCACCACCGCGAGGGTGACTCTGGGACGTCGTCCTTTTCGAGGTCGACAATCTCATCAGCCAGCATCAGGGCAGTTTCGGAGAACGTGTAGCCGATGTGTGCGGCGCGGCCCCTGAACAGCCTGAGTGTGAAGCGCCTGGGAATCTCGACTGGAAGCGCGGTCTGCGCCGGGGCGTCGAGCATCTTCTCCCCCAGGAACGCCAGCTGGTCCGCCAAGGAATCCCGCTCCATTTCGTAGGCCATGGTGACGCCGTCGCCGCGCCCGGACGCACTGATGGAGGGAATCCCTTCGCGCGCAGACAGCGCCCCGAGAGACAGCCCGGCGTGCCGGATCTCCGACTCAGGCGACTCGATGATGGCATCAAAGCGGCCGGGTGCGACGTCCAGATACACCTGCGCCGCTTCGCCTGGCGTGTCCACCTCCACCAGCGGCATGTCGAGTCCTGCCTGCCTGGCCGCGATGCGATAGGCCTCGACGATCCGGTCGTATGCAGGATTCGGGGTTCGGAGCAGGAGCACTCGCTCCACACCCGGGTCGAGGCGAATCAGCGTGTCCACTGCCTTGCCCGCCAAGGGCAGCGCCAGCGTCATGACCCCCGTGACTTGACCATCGGGGTTGTCCAGCGAGGTCACGAGCCCGGCCTGGACCGGGTCATCCACAAGCGCGAATATGACCGGTACGTCGGTGCCGGCTACCGCTCGCTTCGCGGCTTCGGCCGCCAGGGTGGAATACGCGAAGATGAGGTCGACCTCGGTTTCGACCAGACCGACAGCAAGGTCGTAGAGCCGCTCGATATGACCATCAGCATCGCTATGCGTGTGTTTCGCGGTTCGGTCGTAGAGACTGGCGGTGAGACGCTCAGCCACGTCTATCGCCAGGCGTTCGTCACGCCCGAAGAGACTCAACGACCCGACCGTCAGAAGCTGGGAAGACGGCCCGCAGCCGATGAACAGGGCCGCGATGGTCAACGGAATCCAGTTGGGCGTCGAAGCGTTCCGCACCGGCATCGAATTCTGTCCCCAAGGAATCCCGCACGTGTCGCGATGAGGAGATGACGCGACGTGACACCGTCCCTTCATTGACGACCCTACCGCATCCATCCACGCGACACCAGCGGGAGTGCGCGGCATCAGCGCCGTGCCGCCGACTATCCACCCGGCCTCGAAACGCCGGCGTGGGCCGTCTTCCGGCCAAGTCGAACGACGACGTCATACTCGGCCTTGGTCACCGGCTGCACCGACAGGCGGCTGCCCTTCTGCGTGACCACCATTTTTTCGAGGCCACGAGTGGCCTTCAGCGTCGCGAGCGGGACAGTGTCGGCAAACCGCTCGACGAACGCGAGGTCCACCATGTACCAGACTGGTGCCGTCTTGGTGCTGCGGGCGTCGAAGTACTTGTGCCCCTTCTTCCAGGCGAAGTGATCCGGATATCCGGTCTTGGCGATCGCGGCGAGCCCGGTGACCCCGGCCGGCTCGGCGTTCGAGGCGTAGAACAGCACGCCGTCGCCGACACGCATGTCGTCGCGCATAATGTTGCGCGCCTGATAATTCCGGACACCCTCCCAGCAGGTGTTTCCGTCTCGAGCCAGATCGTCGATGCTGTAGGCGCTCGGCTCGCATTTCATCAACCAGTAACGTCGTGCCATGCACCATTGTCGGCGCAATGGCGTGGAGTGCCAAATCGCACCGGTTACTGGCCATGATCCGCGTCGAACTCAGGCCGTGGCGGTTCCGTGGCCGTCCGGCTGGCCACCGGTCGTGATGAGCGGCGGCACCCGACGTCATTGCTTCGGGTCGGATACTGCAGCATGTCGCCGGCTCTTCCGACCGTCCTCCGATTTGACCAGGGAACCCCCTGCAGTTGTTATCCGGTCATGCAGATCCCCATATCTGCATTCTTGCGTGTGTCACAGTCAGCATGGATCCACCGTAAGTATCTCTGTCTTTTTGACTTGTTGAACTCCTTCATGATGTACTGCCGCCCACGCTCCAAGAATATTCGGTGAGAGCT
>JASLOY010000155.1:0-256 GCA_030745255.1 Vicinamibacterales bacterium | reverse complement strand
GGGTTATCCAGAACTGTCGACTACTTGTTGGACGGGTTAGCTATTTCGCAAGAATCAGGATCCGAGGTGGCCCGAGCTGAAGGGGAGCTGCGGGAGCAAACGATCATCCCAAGGCCGCATGAGCCGTTTGCACTGAAGATTCGGGACGAAGACGACGCCTGGGTGCTGGCCTCGGCCGTGGCGGTCGTGCTCGTGGCGGTGTCGGATCCGTTCTTGACGGCGACCGAGGAGGTCGGCGGCGACGTGCAGTCGAGGG
>JASLOY010000154.1 GCA_030745255.1 Vicinamibacterales bacterium | reverse complement strand
GGGACGATGTCCACACCGGTCACCCAGCGATCCCCCCCAAGGTCGGTCGGTAGCACGAAGTAGCGAAGGGCTTCGTTCGTGCCGGCGTCGATCGTGAACGGCTCAGGCGGTGTCAACTCCAGCGTGGGGTCGCCGAGCGTCCAGTCGGCTGTCGGCGTCGGCGCGGTCGGGGTCTGGTCGCGCGGCCCCTGCGGGTAGCCGCCCGAGGACCACTCCAGGATCATGTCCATCTCGTGCGCCGGTAGAATATGCCCGTTCGCGAAGTCGCCGAAGCCGTCTTCCGCCTTCCAGGGTGGCATCCGCAGGCCGAGCACTTCTTCACGAATCGATTGCGTCCACGGGAACGCTTCGTCGTAGGTCAGCAGAGACATCGGCGCCACGCCGCCCTCGACATGACATCCTCCGCACTGACGCAGGAAGATCGGAAAGAGGTGCTCGTTATACGTGAAACGGGAAGCGATCGCGGTGTGACCGCTGGTGGTGCCACCGAGCAGCACGACGAGCACGCCGATCGCAAGTCCGATGGCCCATCCAGTGTGACGTTGCATCTCAACTCTCCGTGTCGGTTCACCCCGAGCTAGCGCCCACGCGCCAGCGTCACGGTGCGCCGGCCGTGTCGTAGATGGTGCCGATGGTGACGACCGCGGTCCCGAAGACACCGTAGGCGCTATCGACGTCGTTCTTGTTGCCCAGGTCGCCATACCAGTCGAGCAGATAGGCGGCGCGCACGAGATGCCGCACGGCAATTCGTACCTGATTGCGGTCGCTCACCGGCAACTCCGACCCGTGACCCTGCAGTGCGAGCGCGAGCTCCTTGGCCTGCAGGGCGGGGATGAAGATTTCCGTGAACGCGCCGCGTCCGATCATCTCCGCGATCTGCTGGCTGCGGATGGTGATCTCAGCCGCGATCTGTCCGGCGTCGTCCGGTATGTCCGGTAGGATCCGTTGGGCCAGCGGGACCGCCTCTGGAGCATCTCCGACGGTGGCGGCGGTGGGCGCGTCCTCGACCGTGAGCTCGGCGAAGATGAAGTCGAACCGCTCGGCAGGAAAGTCCTCCTCGAAGATCACTTTGGCAGTCACCTCCGCCGGGACGGTCCCCTGAGGGATCAGCGCTTCGAGAAACGCGCCGTCCGGGCTCGCGAACAGATCGAACGCCGCGACTTCGATAAACTCATCGCTCTTCTCGTCGTACGCTTCTTCGGTCACGGCTCGACCGGTCCAGGTGCTGACGTCGACCGGCTCCCGGTAGTTGTCGGTCGCATACAACCTGAACACACCCGGTTCCGGGTACGTGCCCTCGATGTGATGGAAACTGTCTGGCGCCATAAAGACGGTGCCGCCGTGTTTCGGACCGTGGTCCATGTGCGCCCCGGCCGCCGCGTCGACGACGCCGCACGACAGCATGACCGCCCCGTAGAAGGGGTTGCGCACCGGGCCATCGCGTTGCACCCAGGACGACCCATTGTCGTACATCGGACAATACGCGCGAGCGTAGCCCTGCGGCAGATCTTGTGCGGCAAGCGATTCGGACAACGGCTTGAAGCCGACGCGCATCTCTTCGATGTCGCTCGCCTCAAGCGCCCGCAGGGCCAACGCCTGTGTAGCGCTGTCGGAAATGAGGGCGAACTCTTCGAGCTGTGTCTTCGCTTGCTCGAAGCTGTCGGCCGCCAGCGCCTCCTGAACTTCGACATACTCGGCCAGCTGGGTTTCGAAGTCCGCCGGTTCGGCCGGCATTGCCGGGGTCACCGAAGGTGCGGCTCGGGACGCGCATCCACCAGCCACCAGCAGCAGGACGAGGCTCGGGAGGAGAGTGACGCGTTTGTTCATTGCTTCACCTTGCTTCACCTTGGGGCTTCACCTTGGTGTCGGTGGCAGGGCACGCGCACGGTCACAGGACGATCGCCCCCGCGTATGACCGTTCGCATATTGCCGTTCGGCATATAGCTCTTCGCAAAAAAGTATACAACGTGCAAAATACGGGAAGCAATGAATCGGACGACAGGTGCCGGACATCCGGAAGCAGCCGAGTTCCTCGACGAGCTGCGGGTGGCCAGGCGGTTGTCGCCGAACACAATCGCCGCCTACCAGCGGGACCTCGACCGTCTCGCGAGCTTCGCTGCCCACCTGGACCGAGCGTCGGACACGCTCGAACGCCACGACCTCGAGGCGTTTGTGCGCCAGCTGATGACGTCGGGTCTCTCACCGCGTTCGGTCGCGCGTATTGTTGCCTGCGTGCGCGGGTTCTATCGATTCCTCGTCAAGGAGGGGCATCTACCTGCCAGTCCGGCTGACGATTTGCGGGCGCCGCGATCCTGGCCCGCGTTGCCGCGGTTTCTGTCGATCGAAGAGGTCGAGCGTTTGCTGGCCGAGCCGGATGTCGGCACCCCTGCCGGTCTCAGGGATCGGGCGTTGCTCGAGCTGCTCTACGCGACCGGGATGCGCGTCACCGAGCTGGTCACGCTCAAAGCCGGAGATGTCAGTCTTGATGGCGGCTATCTTACCTGTCTGGGGAAGGGGGCGAAGGAGCGCGTCGTGCCGATCGGTCGGGTCGCCGCAAACTGGGTCGGACGGTATCTCGCGTCTGCTCGCCCTGCCTTACTCAAAGGTCGCGAGGCCCCCTGTCTCTTCGTCAATGCGCGCGGCGGGCGGACGCTGAGCCGTGTCGGCTTCTGGAAGATCATCAGGAAGTACGGCCGCCAGATCGGGCTTGCCCAGGAGCTGAGCCCGCACGTGCTCCGGCATTCGTTCGCCACGCATCTGCTCGAGCGTGGCGCAGACCTCCGGGTGATTCAGACAATGCTCGGGCACGCCGATCTCTCGACCACGCAAATCTACACCCACATTCTCGAAGCTCGGCTCAAGGCGGTGTACGACGAGTTTCATCCACGATCCTGAGGCGCGCGCGAGGCCGTGGCAGCATTGACCAGGTCAATGAGGCTTTGTTATCGTTAACGGATCTCTCGCTCTTCGGGGTGGACGCCAGCGGGCCTTGTCACCGGAGAGCGGTCGTGCGGGACACCGAAGCCGGCAACCGGTCGGCGCTCGAGCGGCCGTGTTAGGTTCGGCCACACCGCGGACTCATTTTCACCTGCGACAATTCGCGACAGCCGTAAGGAGCACGCCATGCGCCGTACCGGGCAATATCTCTTCACCTCGGAGTCTGTCACCGAAGGACATCCGGACAAGATTGCCGATCAGGTGTCGGACGGCATCGTGGACGCCGTGCTCTCCGAGGACCCGCGTGGGCGCGTCGCCTGCGAAACGCTGCTGACGACCGGTCTTGTCGTGATCGCCGGCGAGGTCACCACGTCCGGCTCGACCGACTTCACCGAGGTCGTGCGCGAGACGATCCGCGAGGTCGGATATACGCGGGCCAAGTATGGCTTCGATGCCGACACCTGTGCCGTGCTCTCGTCGATTCACGGGCAGTCTCCAGACATTGCCATGGGGGTGGATCCAGGTGGCGCCGGCGATCAGGGGCTGATGTTCGGGTACGCATGCTCTGAGACCGAGTCCCTGATGCCGCTGCCGATTACCCTTGCGCACGAGCTGTGTCGCGGCCTCTCGCGAGCCCGGCGTGACGGTGTCATCGACTATCTGCGACCGGATGGCAAGTCGCAGGTCACGGTGCAGTATGACGGGGACACGCCAGTGCGTGTCGACGCGGTGGTGGTCTCTAGCCAGCATAGCGAGCATGTCAGCAACGAGCGCATTCGCGAAGACGTGATTACGCACATCATCAAGCGCACCGTTCCCGAGCACCTGCTTGACGACAAGACGCACATCTACGTCAACCCGACCGGTCGGTTCGTGACAGGCGGCCCGCATGGCGACGCTGGTGTGACCGGGCGAAAGATCATCGTCGACACCTACGGCGGTGCCGCGCCGCACGGCGGCGGTGCTTTCTCCGGCAAGGACCCCACGAAGGTCGACCGGTCGGCGAGCTACATGGCGCGCTACGTTGCCAAGAATTGTGTGGCGGCCGGTCTGGCCGACCGCGTTCAGGTGCAGCTGGCCTACGCGATCGGTGTCGCGGACCCGGTCTCGGTGCTGGTCGATACCTTCGGCACCGCGAAGGTGGGCGAGGAGCGGATCGGCGCCCTTGTCCGGGAGCACTTCGCGCTGACCCCAAAGGGCATCATCGAGGCGCTGGATCTTCGTCGCCCGATCTACCGACAGACGGCGGCATTCGGACACTTCGGTCGGTCCGAACCTGAGATTACTTGGGAGCGCACGGACAAGGCGGACGCGTTGCGCGTCGCGGCGGGGCTGTAGCTCGCGCGGCGGCGGACAACTGTTCGTCGGCACGCGAAGGTGTGTGTGTTGATGGCATCGTGCTGTCGCAGTAATAGGTCATATGACCTATTAGAGTTCATGGCAGCAGCCGCGCGGATCCACTACGTCCTCACTCGCTCAACGCACACGCTTAGCCAACCCCAGATGTGCGCCTCTCAAACCGAGTCGAACCGAAACGGAATCACGTGCGAACGGCGAGCAGCAGGTAGACCGCTGACCCGCCGAAGAGTACGTTGGGGGCCCAGGCCGCAAGCAGAGGAGTGAGCAAGCCTGCGCTCCCGATGGCAGCGAAGCTGCTCATGACTATGAAGTAGGAAACCGCCAGCACGATGCCGATGCCAACGCCATACATTGCGCCGTGGCGACCGGTGGTCACCGCGAAGGGAACGGCGATCAAAGTGAGAATGAGCGTGACGAAAGGGAAGGAGAGCTTTCGCTCGAGCGAGACCTGCAGCGCGACCACGTCAACACCGCTGGCTTGGAGCTCGTCGATGTGGAGATCGAGCTCCTGGTAGCTCATGCGTTCGGAATCTGGATGCTCGGTGGCGAAGTAGTCGGGTGGCTCGATCGCGAGCGCGCTCTGGTCGACCGTCTCGAAGGAATCGGCCTGCTCGTCTTCATCGAATCGCCGAATCCAGACGTCGCTCGCTTGCCAGCCTTCATCGAACATCGCCTGGTTCGCGTATGCGCGTTCGGCAAGCTGCCAGTTGTTCTTGGCAAACCGGTAGGTGGTCACCCCGCGCAGCTCATCCTTGTCGGGGTCGAAGTGGAGATAGTTGTAGATGTCCCCCTCCGGGCTCATGACCCATTTCCGGTTCAGGATGTCGAAGGTCTGTGGTGTGACTCCGCGGATCACGTCCCGAATAGATTCCGCACGGCGGTTCGCGTCCGGCAGAAAGCTCTCGCCCATGGCGAACAACAGACCGCTCCAGATCAGCGAGAACAGAAGCAGCGGCAGGGAAGTCCGATAGAGGCTGATGCCGCACGCCTTCATCACCGTGAGCTCGCTGCTCTTGGTCAGCAGACCGACCGTCACCAGGGTCGCCACGAGCGCCGAGATCGGCAGCACCCAATAGACGAACTGCGGCGTGGCATACCAGAAGTATTCGAAGATGGTCCGCAGGGTCGTCTCGCCCTTGAAGAGCTTGTCCGAGAGGTCGACAAAGGTCGAGATATAGAAGATGCCGAGCAGCCCCACGAACGAGAGCATCACGATCTTCAGATACTGCTTGCCGACGTAGCGGTCCAGCAAACTCAGCATGCTCATGCCCGAGCCGACGGTCACTCCCGCTTCTTGTGCAGCGAACGTCGACGGCGCGTGGACAGTCTCCGTCCCATCCGCCGGCAGCGACGTGGCGCCGCGACGCCGCAGAAAGGTGAGTCCGAGAGAGAGGCGTCGCTCCGCCGAGCGCGCACGCCAGACGAGCAGCGCCACGCCACCGGCGCCCAGGATAATGTTGGGCAGCCAGTACGCCAGGTGCGGCGAAACGAGCTCGCCTTTGGCCATCCCCTCGGCGCTGTACATGATGATGTAGTAGGCGAAGATGACACCGATCCCCAGGGCGAAGCTGGCAAGCTTGCCGTCTTTGCGACTCGTCACGCCGAGCCCCAGACCGATCAGCACGAAAACGAGGCAGGCGACCGGTAACGAGAACTTCCGGTGAATCCACATGATCTCGTTGTGGGGCGACGCACCCTGCGACCGCAACTCCGCCACCTGGGCCTGCAACTCCGGAATCGTCATCTCGCCCAACCCACGCGCGGGTCCACCGTCGGGGAAGATCGTTGCCGGGTCGAGACGAATGACGCTTTCTCTGAATGTTTCCACGTCGTAAACGCCGGGATCCTCCTGGTCGACGCGATGCATGCTGCCAGCGGTCAGGACGATATGCACCTGCCGCTCTTCCTGGTTGAGCACCACACGGCCCTGTTCGGCAATGTAGACGAGAGGCTGAGCCGCATCCCGGCTGTCGGCGAGGAAGACGTTCATCCAGCCGGTTCCCTGAATGTCGACATCGCGCACATACAGCACCAGACCAGGAAAGCCCTCATGAAAGACGCGAGGCTTGACCTGGTCATCGGTCTGGGTTGCCAGTGTGCGGAAGGTGATTTCACGAAACGCCTGGTTCGCATCGGGCAACGCCACGACCAGGGTGTAGCAGGTCGCAGCGGCCGCAATTACCCCCAGAACGGCGACCGGCCAGAGCATGCGGTAGATGCTGATCCCACAGGCTTGCAATGCGACCGTCTCGCGGTCGCCAGACATCCGCCCGAGCCCCATCAGGAGTCCGATGAGAACCGCGATGGGGATAGTGACGCCGAGTCCCTGGGGGATGAGCGTCACCATCAGCTGGACGATCGTCCAGGCATCCACACCCTTCGTCATGAGCTGCTGCGCGTACTGCATGATCGGAGGGATCAAGAGTACAAACGTAAACAGCAGAAGACTGAGAAACACCATCGGCAGTGCTTCTCTCAGAATGTAGCGGTCGATGATGCGCAGCATTGCAGCCTCTGAATCTTATCACCCTGATGTATCGGCTCGAGAGCGGGGAAGGGGTGCCCCTTCCCCGCCAGTGCTGGCAACGCGAGAGCGGTCGACTATTCGCCCAGAAGCGATTGACGGGTCCGTCGCTCGCGAGAGGTCCACGAGCGGCGCTGTGCCTTGCTGTAGCGAGGTTCTGGTCGGAGGTGGTAATCCCGCTGTGGCGACCGCGAGGGTCGTCGACCGTGGGACGCATCCGAGCGGCGTTGCGCCATCCGGCTGGGCTGCTTCAAAGCAGCCGGTTGGAAGGCTTTGGTGGGGAGGGTTGTGTACGTCAAGTTGTGCAAAATGGTTTTCATGGTTGAGGTCGATGTAGTGCTCAAGCGGCGACCTGCATGAGGGCCTTCGTCTGCTCCTTCCAGTAGTCCATGTTCAGGTAGCGGTGATCCTCGAGCCAGCCCTCGTGGGTCTCGGCACCCAGCGCGCGGACCAGCCGTAGGCAGCTGGCCGGATTGGGAAAGATCCGAACCACGCGCGTGCGTCGTTTGATCTCCTCGTTGAGCCGTTCGAGCATGTTGGTCGATTTCAGATGCTTGTGGTGTTGGCGGGGCAGGCTGTAGAAGTTCAGCGTCTCCCCGATGTGGGCCTCGACCCAGTCGGTGAGCTTGGGGTAGCGCTGTTCCCAGCGCGTGAGCCACGCCTGGAGGTCCTGCTGGGCTTCTTTGAGATTGCGCCGGTCGTAGAGCCACCGCAGCTCCTGGCGGCAATCGTCGTCGGCCTTGCGGGGGAGGTAGTCGAGCGCATTGCGCAAGAAATGCACGTAGCAGCGCTGCCAGGCTGCCTCGGGCAGCACTTCCGCGATCGCCTTCTTGAGGCCCGCATGGTCGTCCGAGACACAGAACTCGACGCCCGAGAGACCGCGCTCCTTGAGGCCGAGCAGGAACGCCTTCCATGACGAAGCGCTTTCCCTGTTGGCCAGTTCCACCGCCAGCACCTGGCGCCGGCCTTCCCAGTCGATGCCAAGTGCGATCAGCACCGCCTGGGAGACGATAACCCCGCCCTCGC
>JASLOY010000153.1 GCA_030745255.1 Vicinamibacterales bacterium | reverse complement strand
TCGACCTGCCGGTCTCGCATTTCGATCCGTTCCGTCAGATCGCGTTCGACACCAAGCAGCTCAGTCAGGAGCTGCGCGAGGAGCTGGTGTCAACCAGCGCGGTGGCCGTCGGCCTCGCCCTGCGGCAAGGGGACGACCGATGATCCGGATCAATCTGATGGCGGTCGAGCGCGACCGCAGCAAGCGTCGGCTCAGCATCGGCATCGATCTGGGACAGAAGGTCACGCTGGCCTGCGCCGCCATCTTCGTCGTGGTCGTCGCCGGCGTGGTCTGGCAGGTGGTGTCGGTGCGGGGGGAGACGGTCAGGCTCGACGAGCAGCTCGTGTCGGTGAATCAGGAGCTGGCGACTATGGCCGACGTCGTTCAGCGTCGCAACGAGTTCGAGACGCGGAGCGCCGAGTTGGCTCGGCGGGTCGCGCTCGTCGAGGAGCTGCGCGCGGGAGAGGGCGGGCCGGTTCGGATGCTCGACGAGATCAGCCGCGGGCTCCCGGACGGAGTGTGGCTGACGGAATTGCGGCAGGAGGGTCCCGACATCTCAATACTCGGACAGGCGACCACGCTGACCGCTTTGTCAGACATGGTCGACGCCCTCGAGTCGTCAGGGTACTTCGTGCTACCGGTGGAGATCGTCGATGGTCAGGTCGAGACTCAGGAAGCTGGTGAGGTGGTTCGTTTCGAGCTACGGGCCGAGTTCAGGTTGCCGTCCTCCTGATCGGTCGGTCTGAGTGGCGGTCACGCCTTCGATGTCGCGGCGGGCGCCGCGTGTCGGCGCCATCGGTCCTCACCTTATGTCTAAAGGCCCGCGTCGCCCTGACCGATAGCCCAGAGGCACACGTATGGAGCTCGGACTCAACAAGCTGCCGTGGTCTGGACAGATCGGGGCGTTCCTACTTGTCGCCATCGCGCTGTTCGCCGTGTTCCGCATCTACTACATCGGCCCACGGTTGGAGGAGCAGGCACAGAAGCAGGTCGAGCTGGAGCAAAAGTTGGCCGAAGTCGAGCAGGCCCAACAGGATGCGATCGAGCTGGCCGAGTTCCAGGCGGAGGTCGACGACTTGAACAACCGGTTGGAGGCGCTCAGTGCCGTGTTGCCCGAGCAGGAAGAGGTCGCCGGACTGCTGCGGCGCCTGGTGACGTTCGCACAGCAGTCGAACTTGACGATTCAGGCCTTTAGGCCGCAGGCGGCGGTCATGCGTGAGATGCATGCTGAGTGGCCTATTCAGTTAGAGCTCGAGGGCACCTACCACAACCTGGGCATGTTCTTCGACCGGGTCAGCAAGTTTTCTCGAATCATCAACGTCAGCGACGTGGTGATCCGCGTCAGGGAGCCGGCAGAGCTCAACCTCACGATTACAGCCGAATGCACAGCCACGACGTTTGTCCTACTCGAGCCTCCGGAGGCGGAGCCCGCACCGGCGACGTGAGGCATTAGCCTGTATGAGTGCTGTGATACCAGGTGGGGGAGTGGCGCTACTGGCGCTAGTCATCGGAGCCAGTGGGCTGGCGGTCGTGCCGGCAATGCATGCCTCACCCCAGCCTGTGCCCGAGCCCGAGCAGCCCTCCGAGGTCACCGAGACGATCGAGCCCGAGACGGGCGAGCCGGCGGATGCCTATTCCTACGATGCCGCGGGACGTCGCGACCCATTCGTGAGCCTGCTGGCTCGGGGGGCCGATTTGCCATCCACTCGGGAGCGTGTGGATGGTCTGTTGGGTCTGGGCATAAACGAGGTGGCGCTCCGGGGCGTGGTGATCAGCGGCGGCGCGTATCTTGCCGTTCTGGAGGCGCCGGACAACAAGAGCTACAACGTGCGCATCGACGATCGGCTGTTCGACGGGGTGGTGCTGGAGATTACGCCTGAGGCTGTCGTCTTCTTGCAGGAGGTCAGCGACCCACTGTCGCCCGTGACCGAGCGCGAGATTCGCAAGTCCCTCCGCGACGCCGAGGAGGGCCGTTGACGATGCCCCGCTGGCTCCAGGCAATGGTCGGTGTCGCCCTATGTGTACAGACCGCTGGTCTGGCTGCCGAGCGACCAGCCCGCGTGCGACTCGTCGAGGTGACGTCTGAGTCGACAGCAGCCAGTCAGTCGGTTCTCATCACCGCGACAGGCCACGCCGCCTACACGAGTCACCAGCCCGACCCGTTGACGGTTCTCATCACGCTTCGGGGTGCGGCGGCCGGCGACGTGTCCGGCCGCCTGCACCCGGCGCCCGACGACCCAGTCGACACGCTCGAAGTCCTGGACACCGTCGACGACGACGGCAATCAAGTGGCACAGGTTCGCATCGGACTGCGCGAGCCGACCATTTACGAGGTGCGTTCGCGGCAGGAGACGATCCAGGTTCGGTTTGCACGGTTCGTCCCGCCGGCCCCAGAACCTGTGAAAGTCGCGTCGGTGCCCCCGGTGGCCGATGCCGGGCGTCCGGCCACCGCCATCTTGTCGGTCGAGACCGCGGTGAAGTCGCACGCCGTGAGCGTGACGCTGCGCGGCAACGGCGTCCTCTCGCCGGGCCGGATCCTCGAAGCCGAGCATCTTCCACCTCGTCTGGTTTTCGATTTTCCCCATCTGATAGCCGAGGCGGCGCCGCTGACGCGGATCGAAATCGACCCGGTGAAGCAGGTGCGTGTGGCCGCAAATAGCCCAAAGCTGACCCGTGTCGTGCTCGACCTGATACGCCCCACGGTCTATTACATCGACGAGCAGGAACCAAATGCTCGGTCGCTCCGGGTCGTGTTTCCGCGCAACCTCGTCGCCGACGCGGCCACAGGGAGCGGAGTCGATCCGGCAGCGGCTCCGGCCGGACGGTGGGGCCAGCTGGACACAACAGGAGATCCACGGTCGGCGCTCGCCCTGGAGAGCACCCCGGCGCCGCGCCTCGCACCCAGCGCCGCGACGTTCCGAATCGAGGCGTCGCCGGAGCTGCCGTTGTTCACCGGTGCCATTCCGGCCCTCGACCCCGCGAGCACGCCGGTCGAGCGTCTCGGGCCCTGGACCGCGCCGTTCCGGGTCGAAGCGGCGCCGGTGATCCCGTCGCTGGGCGGTGCGATTTCGGCCCTCGACCTCGCAAGGACGCCGGTCGAGCGTTTCGGGCCCTGGACCGCGCCGTTGCGCGTCGAGACTTTGCCAGATATCCCGTCCATGGGCGGCGCCGTCATGGCAGTCGCCCTCGACCCAACCGCGTCGCCGCTGGTTCTGCCGGCCGCGCCCGCCGTTCCAACCGGCGATCCGGCATTGGAAGCGACACTGGTCGCCGCGTCCAGACGAACCGAGCAGTTCCTGCCGCTCAGCGCCGGTGGTCGTGCGAGCGGTGCGCCGGCGCCGCGAGCGGCCATGCAGTTTCCAGGGCAGACCGCTGGGGCCCAGCAGGAATACACAGGCGACCCGATCTCGATGAACTTCCAGAACGCCGACCTCCGCGCTGTGCTGCGGGTGTTTGCCGACGATCGTGGTCTGAACATCGTCATCGACCCGAGCGTGCAGGGGGAAGTGAACGTCGCGCTCACCGAGGTGCCGTGGGATCAGGCCTTTGACATCATCTTGCGGGCGAACGGACTCGATTATGCGGTCAACGGCACCGTGGTGCGCATCGCCTCGGTACAGCAGTTTCGAGACGAGGCCCAGGCGCGTCGCGAGCTGCAGGAACAAGCGACGCTGGCAGGAGAGAAACAGGTATACACACGAACCCTCAGCTACGCTCGAGCTGGGGACGTGGAACAGCTCATCAGGACTGGCAACCTGCTGTCAGAAGTCGGAGACGTGTTTACCGACGCGCGGACCAACACGATCATCATCACCGAGCTTCAAGATCGGCTCGGCACGCTCTCCGACCTGCTCGACACGCTCGATCGGGCGGAGCCGCAAGTGGAGATCGAGGCGCGCATCGTGCAGGCGGGTCACGACTCGGCCCGCGCGCTCGGTGTGCAGTGGGGCGTCACGGGTCGCGCCGCGCAGGAGATCGGCAATTCCCTTCCGTTCTCGTTTCCCAACCGGGGAGCCATCACCGGTCGCGCCGGTGGTCCTGACGGCCAGGGGCCGTCCGGCCTCGACTCCCGTGCGTTGCCGGACGAGAACGCGGCCACGGCGGTCGACCT
This sequence comes from Vicinamibacterales bacterium, assembly GCA_030745255.1. Lineage (GTDB taxonomy): Bacteria > Acidobacteriota > Vicinamibacteria > Vicinamibacterales > UBA8438 > NP936. The sequence goes on along the minus strand of JASLOY010000153.1, from coordinate 3,765 downwards.
GGGTGTGAGCGCGGCGACATCGGCACTTGGCCTCACCATGGGCTCGGTCAACGGCTCCTTCAACCTCGACATTGCCCTCTCGGCGCTCGAGAGCCAGGGAGAGCTGTCTATCATTTCCAGCCCGCGCGTCACGACGCAGAACAACGTCGAGGCCTCGATACTGCAAGGCGACCAGATACCGTATCAGACCGTAGCGAACAACACGGTCACGGTGCAGTTCAAAGAGGCAGCGCTGACCCTCCTCGTCACCCCGCAGATCACGAATTCAAACACCGTCATCATGCAGGTCGACCTCGAGAACTCGTTCGCCGACTTCGGTCGCGCCCTAGGCGATCCGCCGATCCCATCAATCGTGACCCAGCGGGCGAGGACGACAATTCAGGTTGCTGACGGCGAAACGACGGCCATCGGTGGCATCTACGAGAACACCCAGAGCCAACGCGACAATCGCACGCCGATGCTGCACCGAATTCCCTTGCTGGGGTGGCTCTTCAAGAGCACCGACCGGAGCGAGAGCGCGGACGAGCTGATGATCTTTCTCACGCCGCGCATCGTGTCGCAGTGAGGATGGATGAGAGCCATGTGGGATGACGATCCGTTTGGTCGCGCCAGGACGCGCGCAGCGTCGGTACGGAGCGGCGGCAGGATGGCCGCCGGTCTCGCCGCCGCGGCGTGTCTACTAGCCTCTATCTCCTGCAACGATCTGGTGCAGGCGTCTCGTGCGTCGACGATCCTGGTCATCGAGCGCATCGGTGCTGCGCAGGGGGGGACATCCGACGACCCGATCCCGACACTGCTCAACTCGGACGTGCTGACAAACGGCGGTGTCTTTCCCGATATCGCCCGGGTCACGACGCGATTGGCGTTCAAAGCTCCTGGAACCTCCGAAAATCCGGCTTCGCCGACCTCGGCGAATTGGATCACCATCACGGGATACCGCGTGGTCTATCGAAGGTCGGATGGACGCGATACTCCGGGTGTCGATGTGCCGTTTCCGTTCGAAGGCGGCATGACGATGACGACGATCGACATCGGCACCGCCGAATTCACGCTGGTGCGGGCCCAGGCCAAACTCGAGGAGCCGCTCATCTCGCTGCGGAACCTCGGCGGTGGGCTGGCGCTGTCGGTCGTTGCCGAGATCACCTTCACCGGCCATGACCAGACGGGCGCTGCGACAAGCGCGGACGGCACCATTGGTATCAACTTCGCCGACTTCGCGGACGCGGGGTCATAGGTCGATGACAGGACACATGGCGACGACGGCGACCGGCGACCGGGTTGACCACCGTAGGCTGTCGATGGTCGCCTGTGGGGCACTGTTGGGGACGTTGTTGGCCGCCGTGACGTTGGCAGGGTGTCAGGAAGACGCCACGCCCGACCCGTTCGTCGGTCCGTCGGAGCTGGGTCTGTCACTGACTCTCAGCGCCAGCCCCGATGTGCTGCCGCTCGACGGTGCCTCGCAGTCGCTCGTGACGATCTACGCGCGGGATGGGTCGAGCCAGCCGATACCAAATGTGTCACTCCGACTGCAAACGCGCTTCGGCGGCGTGCTGCAGGACCTCGGGCAACTCTCGGCCCGCACACTGGTCACGGGCCAGGACGGTCGGGCGTTGGCAACCTACACCGCGCCGCTTGGAGGCTCGGTGGATGGAGAAGCGCAGGTGGAGCTTCTCGTAACGCCGGTGGGCGAGAACTTCGCCAGTGCCGTGCCGCGAACGCTGGCGATACGCCTGGTGCCGAGCGGCTTCGTGACCCCGCCGGCGACCTTTAGCGCGGGGTTCCGCCTTACACCAACGAGCCCAGGCGAGTTCGAGAGTGCTCTGTTCTCCACCACGTGCCTGTCGGAGAACGACACGGACTGTGTACGCGACCCGGCCGCACAGGTGGTCTCTTATACCCGGGACTTCGGTGACGGCTCGACCGGCAGTGGTTCGACCGTCACCCATGCCTTCTCGACGCCGTCCACCTATACCGTGACACTCACCGTCCTCGACGAATTCGGGCGGGCGGCGGCCGCGACTCGGTCGGTCACTGTGGTGACCGGGACAGCACCCACCGCCATCTTTGCGTTGTCGCCGACTGGGCCGAGTATCGATGAAACCGTCTTCTTCAATGCGTCCGACAGCACCGCGTCGGCCGGGCGCTCGATCGCCACCTACAGTTGGACGTTCGGAGACGGGAGGACGGCCTCCGGTGTCACCGTGTCGCACGATTACGATGTGGCGGGGACATATAACGTGACCCTGACTGTCACCGACAACAGGGGGGCAAGTGATTCCACAAGCTCGAGCGTCATCGTCGTGACGGGCGCGCCGACCGTCAGCTTCGTGTTCTCTCCGTCCGCGCCGGCCACCGGCGCCGTCGTGCGGTTCGACGCCGTCGCATCGTCGCCCGCACCGGGGCGGTCGATCGTGTCTTACGACTGGAACTTCGGTGACGGCTCGACCGCAACGGGGGTGACGACGAGCCACAGCTTCGCCACTGCGGGCGCGTACAACGTGACCCTAACTGTCACCGACAACGAGGGCGTGACCAACGCGACATCTTCGACCGTGACCGTGACGACGAGTGCTCCCACCGCCAGCTTCGTCTTCTCACCGGTGGAACCGGGAACGACCACCGTCGTGCAGTTCAACGCGGTCGCGTCGTCAGCCACACCGGGGCGGTCGATCGCGTCCTACGTCTGGAACTTCGGTGACGGGTCGACGGCGACGGGTGTGACGACCACGCACACTTTCGCCACGGCGGGCAAATACAATGTAACCCTTACCGTGACCGACAGCGATGGTCAGACGGCGACCACGTCGTCCGAGGTCGAGGTGACGTGAGCGGTGGTGACGGCAGGGTCACCGTGCGGCATCTCTGAGAGTGGCTAGCGGGCTCACCCCTGGCAACCGGCTATGCGAGCGTGTCTCATCGCTGCAGGCTCGCCTCGGCGCCCATGACCTCGACGCCCTCCTCCTGACTCACAGCGCGAACATCTTCTATCTCAGCAACTTCAACGGTAGCGCCGGCATGCTGCTGGTCATGGCGAAGAAATTGTTCCTCCTCATCGACGCACGCTATGTCACGGTGGTCCGGGCACTGCTGGCGTCGGAAGCCGGTTGTGCGGGCATGGCCCTCGTGCAGGTCGAGTCGTCCTACGAGGAATCGGTCTGCCGCGTCTTGCGAGAAGCCGGTGTGACACGGGTGGGCATCGAGTCGCCGCACATGACGATGGCCTTGCACGAATGGCTGGAGCGAGATCTGACCGGTTCAGGAGTGGAGCTGTGTCCGACGACCGGTCTCGTGGAGGCGGGCCGGGTGATAAAGGACGCAGAAGAGCTTGCCGTATTACGGGAGGCAGGCGCGCAGATCTCGGGGCTGATGGAGCAGGCGCTGCGGCGGCTCGAAGTGGGACGGACCGAACGGGAGGTCGCGGCCGATGTCGATTGGGCGATTCGGAGTGCCGGGTTCGATCGGCCGGCCTTCGACACGATTGTCGCCGCAGGACCAAATACCGCGCTGCCGCATGCGCACCCGACCGACCGGCGGTTGGCGCCAGGCGATCTGGTGCTGCTGGACTTCGGTGGAGTCTACAACGGGTACTGCGTCGATCTGACCCGGGTCGCGAGTGTGGGTAGGCCCGACCCAGCAGCGACCAGCTGGCACGAGGCGGTACAGGAGGCGCACGCCGCGGCCCTGGAGGCGGTGCGTCCCGGCGTCCGAGGGAGCGATGTGGACGGTGCGGCCCGCGCGGCACTCGACCAACGTGGGCTGGGCGAC
>JASLOY010000152.1 GCA_030745255.1 Vicinamibacterales bacterium | reverse complement strand
ACCTCGCGACGGAGCCGATACTCGAACCGCTTCAGCTCTTCGAGCACGAAGGACTGCATCCTCGCGATCTCGTCCACGTCCTGATAGGCCCGCGGATCGTCGAGCTCGCGCAACGCCTGGATGATGTCGCTCAGGTCACCCACATCGCCGAAGTTCTCGGCGCGTAGTATCCGCTGTAGCTCTTGCGCCTCCGCCCCGCGCTCCCGGAAGTCTCTCTGCCACTGCCAGATGTCTCGCGGGTCGAATCGGCCGCCCCAGCGATCGCCCGGCCCGCCGCTGAACGGCCCACCAAAGGCGTTACCGCCGCGTCCGTCAGCGCGCTGGCCGCCCTGCTGACCGCCACCGCCCTGCTGACCCTGTTGGCCCTGCTGACCCTGCTGGCCTTGCTGGCCTTGCTGGCCTTGCTGGCCCTGCTGACCCTGCTGGCCCTGCTGACCCTGCTGGCCTTGCTGGCCCTGCTGGCCTTCTTGCCCCTGCTGGTTGGCCGCTTGCTCGCCAACCTGCTGGATCCGCTGCTCGAGGGACTCGAGCGACCGCATCAAATCGCGAGTCCGGTCGAGCGCCTGCTCGAGTCCGGTGCCCTGGGAATTGCCTACCGCATCGGCGGCTTCGGCCAGTTGCCGCTGGAGGTCACCGATGTCACCACCGATCTCCTCCTCGAACTGGCGGGCATACTCCGGCGAGCGGGCACGGACGAGGCCACGGGAATACCGGATCTTCTCCTTGAGCTTGCTCTCACGGATGCCGTTCGCCGCATCCTGCAACGCGCGCGACGCGTCGCGCTCGTCGCGACGGAATTCGGCCGAGGTCGAATCGAGCTCCCGCTCGAGGTCGGCCACCTCCGCCTCCATCTCGTCCTTACGCTCCGTCAGCCGGCGGATGCGGTCCACCCGCTCCTGGTCCGCCAGGCCTTCCAGTCCGGCAACCTGGTTGGCAATGTCCGACTCTTCCTGGGCAAGCTCGTCCGCCCGCCGCTCCGCATCCTCGATGTCACGCGCCAGACGCCCGCTCTGTTCGCCCTGCAGCCCTCGCTCCACCTCGCGCAGCCGGTCGAGCGCCGCCGCTGCCTCGGCAAAGCCCTGGTTGTCGGCGTTGGCGGCCGCCCGGCGCATCGCGTCAGCTGCTTCCTGGAGACGCCGCGCCGCCTGCATCATCTGTGGAGACTGCTGCTCCCGTGCCAGCCGCTCGAGCCGTCGGGCCGCCTCTTCGGCCTCCTCGGCCAGTGCGCGCTGCGACGCACCGCCACCGGCTTGCGCCGTCTGCCCGCCGCGGGCCCGGCGACGCTGCCGTTCCGCCTCTTGCTCCTGTCGACGCGCCAGCTCCTTGAGACGCTCCATCAGCTCGTCGACCTGGTTGTCGGTGGTCTGCTGCTGCCCGCGCTGCACCGTCTCGTACTGGTTCTGCAGCTTGTCGAGCTCGAGCTCGAACAGGTCCGCCAGGTCCTCGGCGGCGTTCTGGCCGCCACCCCCACCACCACCGCCGCCGCCCTGCTGCACCCGCACCTCGTCGTACGCCTCTTCGGCCCGCTGCAGATGCTGCAAGGCGCGCTGCTCAGCCGGCAGAGCCGCATCCTCGTCCTGCCCCTGTAGCGCGTTTTCTGCCGCTTCCATCTCAGTGGCGGCACGCGGGAGAATTGCCAAAATCGACCGAAACGCCGGGTCGGCCGGCATCACCCGACTGTTCATCCGGCGCAACAGTGTCTCGACCTGTTCGCGCAGCCGACCCTGTGCCAGCGTCAGGAACACGAGATTCTCGCGATACTCCTCCTCGGTGAAGGTGTCGCGGTCGCGAATCACGTTGAAGGTTGCCGAGATGACCTGGCGTTGCGCCTCGGAGAGGGCGCGGGCGTCGCCGCCACCGCCGCCACCACCGCCGCCGCCGCCGCCCTGAGAATCGGCGGCTCTGAAATCGCGGCGAAACGCGCGAATCTGAACGAAGTAGAGGTCGCTCTTGACCACCCGCTGGGCGCCGTCCTGGTTGTCCCCGGCGCTGCCGTAGTAAGACACGAAGTCGCCCGGTTCGAGCTCGAACTCCTCGAGAAAGAAGGTGTAGCCCCTCGAGATCTCCTTCAACCCACCTTCTTGCGAGTCGAACAGGCTGACGGTCTCCTCCGGCCCGCCGTTGACCGAGTAGGTCAGACTGAGCGACCGGACGCCGAAGTCGTCGTCGGCCCGTGCCTCGAGAAACACCTCCTCGATCGCGCTCGCCGTAGAGTCGCGACCCGGCTTGACGAACATGACGGATGGCGGCTGATCGGTCAGCACGTCGATCGTGTACTGGGGCGACGCGCTCACCAGCTCGCCGCTCGGCCCCTCCTCCATCTCGACCTGATAGAAGCCGTCCTCTTCAACCGTGAAGCTGGCCGTCAGGACCCCGTCCTCGCGGCGGGTCATCGGAGCCGCGTTCGTCTCGTCGAATACCAGCCGGCCGGCCGGCGTATTCATCGTCGGGAATGCGCGCAACCGCACCTCGGTGCCGCGCAGCACGGCGATGTCGCCGCCGTCCTGGATCAGCCGGGGCTCGAGTCCCGTGTAGGCGGGGAAGTGATACTCGAGCTCGAGGTGCTCGACATAGGGCAGGTCGATCACGTCGAGGGTGAACGTCTCAGATAGGACGCTGTCGGCTTCGATGAAATAGCTGGTTTCCTCACGGACATCGAACAGCACCGTCTCGAACCCACCAGCGAGCCCCGCCTCCCCTTCCTGCGGGATGAGCGGAATCTGGTCGAACGGTGCGCTCGGACTCGTGCGCATGAACAGGTTGACGTCGCCGGTTTGGAAACCGAGCAACTGAGCGGTGACATCCAGGTCGGATCCGCGCGCGATGGTCGCGTCGCCCGGCAACACCTCGATGCTATATGGGCTCGCGGCCTGGACACTCCCGGTTGGGGTCATCAGCGCGGAAGCGCCGAAACGCAAATAGGACGGTCCCAGGATGAAGGCGAGTAGCGCCGCCGCCGCCACCACGGCGAGGTAGCTGGACGAGCGCCGGATCTTCTCGCGCTCCACCGCCGATCCCCAGTCGAGCACGCGGCAGTGCTCCACGGCAGACTGAATGAGTCGCTCGACGAGCGCCGGCGAGTAGTTCGGATTCCCGGTCTGCTCCCCGCGCTTGGTTTCCTCGAGCGCGCTCAGCACCGCCGCCTGAAGCGATGGGTCGTGCTCTTCCAGATAGAGCGCCACGCGCTCATCGGGAATCGCGTGCATCAGCGGCCGGACCAGGAACCAATACACCAGCCCACCCAGCGTCAGATAGGTCAGGGCCCGAAAGGCGATGACCGACGCGGCAGAGAACTTGAAGAACTCGAGTCCGTATGACGAGATGAGAAACGCGGCCAGACCGGCCGCCAGCACCACGGCGATGCCGCGCAGCGCCACACGCAGCCGCCAACGATTGCGCACGCGCCGTATGACATCGAATAGGTCGTTTCGGCCGCCAGATGACGATGACCAGGAGTTACTCAGCATGGTTGGCCTCACTCTAGGTGGGATGGCCTCATCTTAACGTAGATCGTGTGCTCTCGGGCTGCAGGCAACAAAATTCGACACGGGTGAATGGATGCCGGCAACGCTTTCCGGCCCATTCTGCCTTCAGATTCCTGACTTCTTCGTCTCACTCGTCCGCATCCAGCTCCGTCCGCGACAATCGGTTCGACACCACGGTCTCACTTGCCAGGAACCCGAGCGCGCTGATCAGCAGATACCACCACAGGGTTTGACGTCGTTCCAGGTCGTCCGGTTGGAGCTCTCGCTCCGCGGTGACCGACCGATCGCCGGCGGCGCGTCCGGTGGCGGCCGCGACCAGCTCCTGTGGGTCGACACGTTCCAGATTCGACTCGGCGAGATCGACGTTCACCGCCACCGTCACGGGCGTGCTGTCGGCGGCATCGGTGTCGCGAATCTCGTAGAAGCCCTGCTCGACCAGCTCGATGAACCCGGCCCGCCCGTCGCTTCCCACCGTCGCGCGGTCCTCCGACGGGTCGCGCACCACCAAGTTCCCGCCGGTCAGGTCGAGGTCCGCCGCACCGGGATATTGCGCCAGGTCGAGCACCTGACCTGCCGTCAAATACGGGGTCGGCGAATTGTATTCAGCCAGATACTCCACCACCTTGTGCACAAACGGCAGAAAAGTTCCCTGGCGCACGAAGTCGTTCCAGAAATCGTCGAGGGTCGATGTCCAAACCAGCACGCGCCCTGCACCGAATGCGTGTTCGGCCATCGCCGTGTCGCCATTGTCGAACCGCGCGAGCACCGCGGTCTCTGGACCCACGTCGAACGGCCGGTACCGGAAGAAGCGAGGCACCGTCAGATCGCCGCTCCGGGTCGGACTGAACACGTCGAACACAGGATGAACGTATTCGATGAAGCCGAGCGCGCCGCCACGGCCATCTCTGTCCGCCGGCGCGTCCATCGTGCCAGGCAGCAGCTCGAGATTGTCACCCGGCCAGCGCACCCGCTCACCCAGGGCGACCCAGAGTCCGCCGCCGTCCTCGACGAACCTCGTGATCGCGGCGCCGATCTGACCGCCCGGCAGCCCAACATCGTTCAGCACAACCACCGACGCCGCCGCCACGTCGTCGGTGGTCACCTGGTCAACCGACCGGGTCGTGACGGTGAATGACGGGCTCGTGCTGGTCGCCAACGCGGCACGCAGATACAGGTTCGCGTCGGCGGCGCCAGGGCTGCCAACAATGAGCACCGGCACGACGTCGCCCGGTGCCACCGTGAAGTGGAAGACATCGTCGTCCGGCAACGCGTCCGCCTCGGCGCGCACGGAAATTGCCATCGCGGTGTCTTCGAGCGTGAACGGCGCAAACGTCAGTGTGGCCGAGCTGTTGGCCTCAACCGCCACCGGCAACGACTCGAACTCCTGACCGTTCAGCTCGAGCGACACCTGCAGATTCTCGACCGTCGCGTTGCCGCGGTTGGCGAGCCGGGCGGTGACGGCCGCGCGCTCCCGTCCCGAGAAGAAGTCGCGTTGCACCGAGGCGCCCGCGACGCTGATATTTGGTGTCTGGTCCTCATCCGCCACCGACACCGGCGTCAGCACGGTTCCCGGCGGCAGCAGGGTGTTCGCCGCGCTGTCGACACCGACTCGCTGGAAGTCGCTGATGAGGATCGCCTCGAGCAGCGGCTCGTCCGAGTCCTCGAGAATCCCCTGCGCGAGCTGCAACGCGGGGCCATAGCGCGTCGTGCCGGCACTGAGCTCCGCGTCGTTGATGGCGGCCAGCAGACTGGCCCGGTCCGTTGTGGAGCGCGCTCCCGACTGGGCACCACTGTCGAAGAAGATGATCGTGGCCTGGTCGTCCGGCGCCAGGTTGCGCACGACGCCGCGGGCGGCGTCACGTGCGCGGTCCCATCGGTCGCCATACCCCATGCTGTAGGACCGGTCGACGAGGACAACCACCTCGCGCGACCCGCCCGTTGCCGCCACCAGCGCGGCCGACTCGAAGAACGGGCGCGCAAATGCCGCGATGAGCAACGCCAGGGCAGCGCACCGCAGGAGGAGCAGGAGCCAGTGCCTAATCCGCTGACGGCGCAGCGAATGGAACGGGATCTTGCGCACGAACATTAGCGAGGGAAACTCGATGACCTCGGTGCGCTGGCGCTGAATCATGTGAATCAGCACCGGCACGCCGAGTGCCGCGAGCGCCGCAAAAATGAGCGGGGTCAGAAAGGACATCAGCGCGCTTTCGTCAATTTGTGACGCATCGCCAGGTATTTAAACAGCGCGTGGTCGAGCGGGACCTTGGTGTTCAGAAACGCGTAGTCAATTCGGTTCTGGCTACAGAGCTGGCCGAGCGCCTCGATGTGGTCGAGCACGAGCTGCCGATACTGGTCCCTGAGTTTGTCGGGCACCACCGGAATCTTCCGCCCGGTCTCCAGATCTTGAAAACTGGTCGAATCGTCGTACGGAAAATCGACCTCGGCGGGGTCGAGGACATGAAACATGATCACGTCGTTGCCGGCGAACCGCAGCGGCTTGACGGCATCGAGGATCTTCTCCGGCTCGTCGTAGAAGTCGGAGATGATGACCAGGATGCTGCGCCGCTTGAAGAACTCGGTCGCCTTGAAGAGCGGCGGTCCCAACGCACCTGGGCGTCCGGCGACCATGCGGTCGAGCGTGTGCAGCGTCACGTCGAAGTGCTTCGCCGAGGGCGGCACACGCTCCACGATGTCGTCGTCGAACGTCACGATCCCCACGCGATCCCGCTGCTTGGTGCTGAGATAGCTCAGGCAGGCGGCGAGAAACCGACCGTAGTCGAGTTTCGTGACACCCCGGCTCCCAAAGCTCATCGACTTCGACACGTCGAAGAGCACCGAGAAGTTCGTGTTGGTGTCCGCCTCGAACTGCTTGACGTAGAAACGATCCGTCCGCGCGAACAGGCGCCAGTCGATCCGCCGGATGTCGTCGCCTGGCATATACCCACGGTGCTCGGCGAAGTCTATCGAGACCCCGAGATACGGCGCCTTATGGAGGCCGTTGATGAACCCCTCGACGACGAAACGCGCCGCTAGCTCGAGGCTGCCGACGCGGGCCAGCACCTTCGGGTCGATGAACCGTGCGCCGGGTGAGGTGGTCGCAACCGTGCTCATGATGTCGGTCGGCTACATCTGTGACTGCGGCACCGCCACGGCGTCGAGCAGCTGCTCGATGATCTGGTCCGTCGTGATGCCTTCCGACTCGGCGTGGAAGTTGAGCAGCACGCGGTGGCGGAGCACAGGGTGGGACAGGGCGCGGATGTCCTCGAAGCTGACGTGGTAGCGGCCCTCGGTGAGCGCCCGAGCTTTGCCACCGAGAATCAGATACTGCGCGGCACGGACACTGGCGCCGTAGGCGACCCACTTGGCAAACTCGGGCGCCCCATCCCCTTTCAGCCGGCTGGTCCGCGCCAGGCTCAAGGCGTAGCGCATGACCGCCTCTGATACCGGCACCTTGCGCACGAGCTTCTGGAACTCGACCAGATCGGCACCTGTCACCGGACGTTTGTAATCTGGATCCGACAACCCGGTCGTCGTACGCACAACCTCCAGCTCTTCGTCCTCAGGTGGATGCTCGATGACGATGTGGAACATGAAACGGTCGAGCTGCGCCTCAGGGAGCGGGTAGGTGCCCTCGAGCTCGATCGGGTTCTGGGTGGCGAAGACGAAGAACGGCTCTTCCAGCGTGTAGGTCCGGCCCTGGACCGTCACCCGGTGCTCCTGCATCGCCTCGAGCAGCGCCGACTGCGTCTTGGGCGGCGTGCGGTTGATCTCGTCGGCCAGCAGGATGTTCGTAAATACGGGTCCTGGCGCGAAGACCATCTTGCGTCCACCGGTCTCGGCGTCCTCCTGGATGATGTCGGTGCCGGTGATGTCGGACGGCATCAGGTCGGGAGTGAACTGGATGCGGGCGAACTTCAGGTCGAGCACCTGGGCCATCGTCTGGATGAGCAGGGTCTTGGCCAACCCGGGCACGCCGATGATGAGGCTGTTGCCGCCGACGAACAACGTCAGCAACGTCTCGTCGATGACCTGCTGCTGTCCAATGATCTTCTTGCGCAGCTCGGTGAGAATCTGCTGACGGCCGGCTTTCATCCGGTCGGCCAGGGCAATATCGTCCTCGTTGACAAGCTCGGCTGGTTGTGTCTCGAATGGGTCCACTGTGCGGCTCTCCTTACAACGCAAGAAGTCAGAAGTCAGAAGGTAGAAGGCAGAATGACGACATCATTCTCAGCTTCCGTCTTCCTTCGGTCCTTTGTCTTCTCAAATGATTTCCATAGCAGGTAACCAAAGACGCCCGCGGCCAGACACGGAACTCGACGCTGGCGAAGCTCTCCGGTTTCCTTCTGACTCCTGCCTCCTGACTTCTGACTTTTGACTCCTTTGACCGCACTTCAGTGCGTCAACGCATACATGATGTAGTTCACGCCCAGCTTGAACGCCTCA
>JASLOY010000151.1 GCA_030745255.1 Vicinamibacterales bacterium | reverse complement strand
GGCTGCCTTTGGTGTGGCCCGCTTGGCCGGTGTCTGGGTGCTGGCTTTGGCTGGAGCCGGCGGCGTATGCCGGTTCGCGTCGGCTGCCCCCGTCTCGCGCTGCGCCTTGCTCCAGAGAAACTCCTCGTAGCCGCCAGGATAGCGGGACGCGTCGCCGTGCCCGACCTCGATGATTGCGGTCGCGATTCGCTCTACGAAGTACCGGTCGTGCGACACGAAGACCAGGGTGCCGCCGAAGTCCACGAGCGCGTCGAGCAAGACGTTCGTCGAGTCGATGTCGAGATGGTTCGTCGGCTCGTCGAGGAGCAGGGTGTTCGACGGACGCAGAAGCATTCGCGCGACGGCCAACCTGGTGCGTTCGCCGCCCGAGAGGACCCTCACCGGTTTGTCGACGTCGTCACCCGAGAACAGAAAGCCACCGAGGATGTTCCGGATGACCGGTAGCATCGAGGTGGGCGAGCCGCTCCCCAGCGTGTCGTGGACCGTCAGGTCCGGATCGAGCGCGGTGGCTTCGTCCTGCGCGAAGTATTGAGCGATGAGGTTGTGCCCTTCGACCCGGGTCCCCTCATCGGGGGCCTCGACGCCTGAGAGCAGACGCATCAAGGTCGACTTGCCGGCGCCGTTGGGGCCGACCAGGGCGATGCGGTCCCCCCGCTCGACGTGGACATCCACTCCGTCAAACACGACGGTCGGCCCGTAGGCCTTGCGAATCTGTCGCAACTCCAGGGCGACGCGGCCGCTCTTCCGGCAGGCGGGGAAGCTGAAGTGCACACGCTTGTGTTCCAGGGGAACTTCGATCGGCGTGATCTTCTCGAGCATCTTGACGCGGCTCTGCACCTGCGCCGCCTTCGTCGCCTTGTAGCGAAACCGGTCGATGAACTGCCGGATCCGAGTGATTTCCTCGTCTTGTCGCTTTTTCTGCTCGCGGAGCACGGCCAACTTGGCGTCCCGTTCAACCAGGTATTCGGAGTAGGTGCCGACGTAGGGCGTCAGCGTGCGTAGCCCCACCTCGACAATGCGAGTCACGACACGGTCCAGAAAATAGCGGTCGTGCGACACGAGGACGAGGGCGTGAGGATAATCGGCCAGGAAATCCTCGAGCCAGTTGCGCGCATCGAGGTCGAGATGATTCGTCGGCTCGTCGAGCAGCAAGACATGCGGCTGACGCAGAATCAGCTTGGCGAGCGCGATTCGCATCTGCCATCCGCCCGAGAAAGTGTCGGTCGGCTTCTTGAATGTCTCTGCGCCGAACCCGAGTCCGGTCAGCACGCCAGCGACCTTCAGGTCGATGGTGTAGCCGTCCTGGTCGCGAAACTGGTGCTGCAGCTCGCTGTAGCGTTCGAGAATCGCCTCGTGTTCCTCACGGGACCGTTGCTCGTCGGCAAGCTGGTCCTCGAGCTCCCGCATCGTTCGTTTGATGTCGAGGAGCGGCTGAAACGCGGTGCTCACCTCGTCGAGCAGCAACCGCCCGGTGTGGCTGAGCCCGTCCTGTGGCAGATACCCAACGGTCAGCCCGGTCCGTTTGGTGATCGCTCCGGCATCCGGTTCGTCGAGCCCCGCCATCATCCGAAGCAGGGTCGTCTTGCCGGCACCATTCGGCCCGCAGAGGCCGACGCGGTCGCCGACTGAGAGTCGCCACGTGACGTTCTCGAACAGGGTGCGGTAGCCGAACCCCTTGGTGAGAGAGGACAGTTGGAGCATGCGCGTGGAGCGGGGGGTATGGGGGCGGCGAGCCTACTCGCCGAGCGCCCTGGCTGCGACCGAGAGCACCTTGGGTACCTTGAATGGTTTCGTGAGGTATCCCGACACACCGAGATTGGCGGCTTCAATCGCGCTGGCCTCGGTCGAGAAGCCGGTGATGATGATGACCGGCAAATTCTCGTTCAGACGCCGCGCTTCATTGATGACGGTCAGACCGTCCATCCCGGGCATCTTGAGATCTGTGATGAGCAGGTCGTAGCCGAACAGCCGCAGACGTTCGAGTGCGACTCGCCCGTCGGGCTCGACGTCGACGTCATAGTCCGCCAGCGCCAGTGTCTTGGACAGGAGATCGCGAATGCTGGCTTCGTCGTCCACCACCAGTACGCGGGGATGCCCGTCCGGTTTGGCCGGTTGCGCCGTCGCGGTGGACGACACCGGCGGACGGACGGTGTGTGACCGCTCACGTTCCAGCCATGCATCGATGTCAGTTTTTCGGAAACGCCACTGTCGCCCGACCCGCACCGCCGGAATCTTCCCTGCTTTGATAAGCCGGTACACGGTCCTTCGATTGACCTGCAGGTACTCAAGGACCTCGTCCGTTGTTAGAAATGTTTCATCGATCATGACGTTCTAGCGTCTCGAATAGGTCAGGGTACCACCATTTGACAGGTTCCGGCCCGGCTTTTTCCGTGGGCCGACGACAGGCGCGACCGCCCAACGCACCTATTCTCATCCTCAGATGATACCGTAGGCAGTCAGTGCTCTGGGGGTGTTCGACCGACACCCTACGCCGTCGCGCTTGCGGCGGTCGGTCCGGACGATTTGCCCAGACCACTTTGTGTTCGACGGCGTCTAATCAGATACCAGCGACCTGTACGGTGGCCAGGCTCGAGCCACCGCACGTGGTTCGGGTCGAGTCCTGCCGCGTGCGGGACCATAATGAACACGACGACGCACCCGGGAGACCATGAGCGGAGCCCAGACTGCCGTTTTCGGCATGCAGAGAACTGACGAAGAGCTTGTCGCGCTCTCGACCGCCGGTGACATGGAAAGTTTCAACCAGCTCGTGGTGCGCTGGGAGCGCCCGATCTTTGCCTTGGCCTACCGTGTGCTCGGTCGTGAGGAGGATGCCCGAGACATCTGCCAGGAAACGTTTCTGCGAGCCTTTCGCGCCCTCAAGGGGTTCAAAGGCCAGGCAAAATTCTCATCTTGGATCTACCGGATCGCTCTGAATCTCTGCCGTGACTGGATCCGCCGCGAGCGGCGGACGACGAAGGTCACGTCGCTCGACGCCGATACCGAGCCGGCCCCGGCCGACAGGTCGGCAGAGACGGCAGAGGAGCGGGTGGTGCGGCACGACCTCGGGCGGGTCATCACTCGCGCGATGTCGGCTCTGTCGGAGGAGCAGCGGACCACGATCGTGCTGAAGGAGTATCATGGGCTGACATTCCAGGAGATTGCCGACCTCCAAAAGTGCCCACTGAGCACGGTCAAGACCCGGCTCTATCAGGGGCTCGGGGTGTTGCGGCGTCAGTTGCAGCGAAGCGGCGTGCACGGCCTGGAAGGCATCGTCGGACTCCCGCCGACCGGGTTAATGGCCAGAAGTAGTCGCAAGGTGGTAAATCTAGATCGATGACCGAGACGAATAGCTGTGTCGAGAAGGGCGCGTTGATCGATTACCTCTACGGGGAGGCCGATGCCGAGGCACGTGCGCGCGTCGAGGCGCATTTGCGCGTGTGCGTCCAGTGTGCCGACGAGGTCAGCGGGCTGAAAGACGTTCGCGGGAACCTCGAGGCGTGGGTGCCGCCGCAGGCAGAGCTCGGCTTTCGTATGGTGTCCGACGCGAAGCCGGAGCCCGTCACCATGTCGGTCTGGAGTCGGCTGCGGCGCCCGCCGGTCTGGGGGCTGACCACGGCGGCGGCCGTCGTGCTGGTGGCGGCAGCGACCATCACAAAGCCCGAGCTGGAAATTGGCAGGGGGGGAATGGTGCTCCGGATTGGCTGGAGCGACACAGAGCCCGAAGCCACCACGCAACCGGAGGCGGCGTCACGCGTCGATCCGCCGACGCGTGGGGCCGAGCCGCCGGAGCCGGTCCAGCCCCTGCGCGGCACGCCGGTCGCCGTGGGCCGACAGTCGCGCGACACCGTGCCTCTCCAGCCAGGTGCTGAAGTGATTTTGGGTCCGGGCGTGACGGCCGCCGCCGACGAGTCGTTGTTGCGGGCCGTCGGCCAACTCCTGCGTGAGGAGGAGCGCATCGCGAATCGGCGCCAGGCCGACCTGACCGAGATACAACGTGCGTTCGGGGAATTCGAGGTGACCGGGGCCGACCGACCGAGACAGCAGCTGCTCGACTATCTGAGGCGGGTGTCGGCTAGGTAAGCGCCGCGCCGGCTTGGACCTGCAGGGTTTCAGCAGGCGTGTCCATTCCTTTTGAAACTGGAGCCCGTCGGGGACTGACTAGGCTACAATCTACCCATGATGTCGAGACTGCACCTTGGTGTCGTATTCAGCCTGGTGATCGTCGTTTTCGGGGCCGGCTGCGCGCCTCCCCTCGACGCGCCGGAGTCGCTGCAGATGACCCAGGTCTCGAGCGGCTGGTTCAACGCCGGCCTTGACCCCCTGGGTCGAAACAAACTCGTGCCGACCGTGTCGTTCCGGCTCCAGAACACAACCGACGATACGATCCGCTACGTCCAGCTCAACGGCGTGTTTCGGCGACAGGGCGAAGAGGAGGAATGGGGCACTTCCTACGTCCATGCGTTCGGCACCGAGGGCCTCGATGCCGGTTCGTCTACAATCGAGTTCCGGCTCGAGTCGGAGCGAGGCTACACCGGCGAGCAGGCGCGGGACGAGATGCTGGCCCATAGTGGCTTTGTCGATGTGACGATGGATCTGTTTGTCAAGCACCGCGGCGACCAGTGGGTCCGTCTGGACTCGATCGACATCGACCGCCAGCTGCTGACGCAGTAGGCGCGTGACCGACGTTTCGTCATCTGCCAATCGAATCCCGCCTGCGCTCGACCGGCGTCTCGGTCCGCTCGACGGCGCCGCTATCGTCGTGTCCAACGTCATCGGCGGTGGCATCTTTCTGGTGCCGGCGTTCGTCGCGCAGTCGGTACCGCATCCCTGGGCGATGGTCGCCGTCTGGGGGGCCGGTGGTGTGCTGGCGTTCGCCGGGGCAATGGCCTACGCCGAGCTGGCCGCGTTGCGGCCGCGGGCCGGCGGCGAGTACGTATATCTGCGCGAAGCGTTCGGTCCGCTTGCGGGGTTCCTCACCGGATGGACCTCGTTCGTCGCTGGTTTTGCCGGTGCGATCGCCGCCAGCGCGGTCGGGTTGGCCAGCTACCTCAGCCGGTTCCTGCCGGCGGCTGGCGATACAACACCGCTCTTGACCGTGCCGCTCGGTCTGCTCGATCTCGTGGTGTCGCCGCAAGCGCTCGTGGCAGTTCTGGTGATCGCCTGCTTGTCGGGAGTGCACATTCTCGGTCTCGGTCCCGGACGGATCATCCAGAATCTCCTGGCGGGGATGAAGGTCGCGCTCCTGGTTGCTTTCGTGGCACTGGGGTTCGGGCTCGGTGAAGGAAACACCGCTCACTTCACCACCGGTGGCGCCGTCTCGCCCACGCTCTGGGTACTGGCGCTCGTCCCGGTCATGTTTAGCTACTCGGGATGGAACGCGGCCGCCTATGTGGCCGAAGAGATTCGGGATCCCGGGCGCAATGTGCCGTTGGCACTCGGGGTGGGCACGGTCGTGGTAGTGGTGATCTATCTGTTTCTGAACCTGCTCTTCATCTATGCCTTGCCGTTGACGGAGTTCGCGGCGGTGGACGTCCGAGTTGGGGACGCGGCAGCTGACCGGCTGTTTGGGCCCAGGATCGCCGGCCCGGTCGCGGCCGCGTCGGTGGTGATGATCGCCGCGAGCATCAGCGCGATGGTGATGGCCGGTCCGCGCGTTTACTATGCGATGGCACGCGATGGCCAGTTCCCCGCGATGGCGGCCCGGGTCGATCCCCGGTTTCGCACGCCACTCGTGGCGATCGTGGCCCAGGGCGTCTGGGCCTGTCTGCTCGTCTTGTCCGGCCGCTTCGAGCAGCTCGTCGAGTACACCGGCTTCGCGGTGGTGCTGTTCGCCGGTGTCGCAGTGACGGCGCTGTTCGTGTTGCGCCGCCGCGACCCGAACGAGGCTCGACCGTTCCGAGCGTGGGGGTATCCGCTCGCGCCGCTCGTCTTCGCCGTGGCCAGCCTGCTGATCGTCCTCAACGCATTGTGGCGCAGTCCGGTGACCTCTGGCGCGGGTGCCCTCGTCATTGCCGCCGGTGTGCCAGTCTATCTGCTCATGCGGCGCTCGCGAGCTCGCGCCTGAGGCCCAGATTCAGTTCCGCTTTCAGACTCCTGCCTTCTCGAGTGCGCCGTGATAGGCTCGAACCATGATACGGAGTACGACCGTACTGTCGGTGCGTCACAACGGACATGCCGTCATGGCCGGTGACGGACAGGTCACCTTCGGCGACACCGTCGTGAAACAGAGTGCCCGCAAGATTCGGCGGCTCTACCACGACCAGATCCTGGCCGGGTTCGCCGGGTCGGCCGCCGATTCGTTCGCGCTGTTCTCCCGGTTCGAGTCCAAGCTGGAGCAGCACCGCGGCAACCTGGAGCGGTCGGCAGTCGAGCTGGCCAAGGATTGGCGGACCGACCGTCTCCTGCGTCGGCTCGAGGCGATGCTCCTCGTCCTCAACGCCGACTCGACGTTCCTCTTGTCTGGTACCGGCGACCTGATCGAGCCGGACGATGGCATCATCGCCATCGGCTCAGGGGGGGGCTATGCGATGGCCGCCGCCAAGTCGCTGGCGCGTCATACCGAGCTCGGGGCCCGGGAGATCGCCGAGCGGGCCATGGAAATCGCTGCGTCCATTTGCATTTACACAAACGCCAGTGTCACGATCGAAGAGTTGTAGGACGAATCAGAGTCGGTCCTCCTCCGGCGCCCACAGATGCCCATCTATCTTCCTGAGTCGACCGCAGCGGATGGGGCGATCCAGCCGGATGTGCCAACCGAGCCGACCGTCGATGCGTTGACCCCCCGGCAAATCGTCGCCGAGCTCGATAAATACGTCATCTCGCAGGCACAGGCGAAACGCGCCGTGGCGGTGGCTCTGCGGAATCGGATGCGGCGTCAAAAGCTCACGCCAGATCTGGCCGAGGAGGTGGCGCCCAAGAACATCTTGATGATTGGGCCAACTGGTGTCGGGAAAACCGAGATCGCCCGTCGACTCGCGCGGCTCGCGCAGTCCCCGTTTATCAAAGTTGAAGCGTCGAAGTTCACCGAGGTCGGGTATGTGGGACGCGACGTCGAGTCGATGGTGCGCGACCTGGTCGAACTTGCCGTGGACATGGTGCGCGAAGAGCGGTTGGTCGAGGTGCGGGAGAAGGCCCGCCGGGTCGCCGAGGAGCGATTGCTCGATTTGCTGTTGCCGCCGCTGCCCCCTTCGGTTCGGGACAACGATCCGGGGCCGGCGCGCGAAAAGCATGAGCGAACGCGTGCCAGGCTGCAGGCGCAGCTCACCGAGGGGCGTCTCGACGATCGCGAGGTCGAGGTGGACGTTCCGCAGAAGGGTTTTCCGTCGTTCGAAGTCATATCCGGGTCCTCGGTCGAAGAGATCGACATCAACATCAAGGACATGCTGCCCAACATGTTTCAGGGCCGGTCTCGGAAGCGGCGCGTGAAGGTGCCGGAGGCACTCGACCATCTGGTGCACGAGGAGGAGCAAAAGCTGGTCGACAGCGAGAGCGTGGGCAAGGCGGCGGTCGACCGAGTCGAGCAGGCCGGCATCATCTTCATCGATGAGATCGACAAGATCACCGGTCGCGAAGGCGGTCAGGGGCCGGACGTCAGCCGCGAGGGGGTGCAGCGTGACATTTTGCCGATTGTCGAGGGCACGACGGTCAACACCAAGCACGGCATGGTCCGGACCGACCACATTTTGTTCATTGCCGCAGGCGCATTTCACGTGGCCAAGCCGGCTGATTTGATTCCGGAGCTGCAGGGGCGATTTCCGATCAGGGTGGAGCTCGATGCGCTCGAGACCGGTGATTTCGTACGGATCCTCACCGAGCCGCGTGGTTCGCTCGTCAAGCAGTACATGGCGCTGCTGGCGACCGAGGGTGTGAGACTGACTTTCGAGGCGGACGCGGTGAACCGTGTCGCCGAGTTCGCGACCCGCGTCAACGAG
>JASLOY010000150.1 GCA_030745255.1 Vicinamibacterales bacterium | reverse complement strand
CAAGGCGCCAACAAACGCCAGGTCTTGCTGGAACTCAGACAAGGATCGAAAGGCGGCAGCGGAAAGTTCGCGGAATACCGCCCAACACGACAATCCGTTTCATGACAGTCTCCCCTCCAGGTTACACACTACTGCCCAGACGTCGCAGCCGCCTCGGCGACCCGCGCCCCCGACAGCATGTTCGGCAAACCGTAGTTGCCTTCGTGACACGCGTACTCGAACATCGCATCGCCGCGCTTCATCGGCAAGGCGGCGGTGAACGGCTGTGTGAACGTCGTCGAATCCTCGACCGTGTACTCGTATAGCAACGTGTCGTCGGCCACGCGCCGAAAACGCTCGGTCAGGTACAGCGTATCGCCGGTCCCGGCGGCCGTCACGACCGAGGGGTTGAAGCTGGCGGTCTTGTCGGTGAAGTTCCGTGTCTCGACCACCAGCGTATCGCCGTCCCAGTAGCCTCGCGAGTCGCCCATCCACTGCCGGATGCCGTCAGGCAGGTGCGCGCGTCTGTCGAGCGGGACGATACGCGCATCATGCACCATCTCGTGCAGGATCGCCACGTGGTCGGGCGTCTGAAAAATCTGGATGTTCTGGTTGTAACCGGCCGGCACGATCGGCGGGCCCGAGTTGAAGCCGAGCAGACACCGCTCGGACAGACCGCGATCATGCCAGCTATCGGCGGCAATCCCTGCCGCGCGGACCCGTACGGGGCGCGTGCCCGGCAGGTCCTCCCCAAGCGACAGGACGGCCAGCTCGATGCCTGGCTGCAGCTCTGGCAGGCGTCCGGTCGGCGGGTCCACGATGAGCGACGTCCGCTGGTCGTCGACCACCGACGCACCCTGGTCGACCCAGTAGCTGTTGTAGGCCCCGACATCGCCGCCGACCGGCAGCGGTTCGTCCCGCACCTCACTTGGCGCGAACGCCGCCGCCTCGCGCGCCGCGGACTGCGCGTCGAGCTCGGCCACTTCTTCGGCCGTCAGCACCGCCTGGTCTGCTTGATCCTCGGGCCGCTGGAGCGGCGTCAACGTGCGAAAGTCCCAGACCCCCTGCAGGTCGGGCTTACCGTCTGCCGTGCGGGGTGGCTCGAAGCTTTGCGTAGCGGCCGAAGACACGCCCATCACGAGCAGGCCAAGTGCAGCGGCGATGTGTCGAGTGTTCATTCGCTCCCCCGTGTCGAGCGTTTCAGCCGCCAGATGAGACAGCCGCGCTCACGTCGGTCTGCGGGAAATCGTCTCCTTTGAAGAGAAGTGGTTCGCCCGCATGCCGTGCCAGCGCGTAGGCGCGGCAATCACCCAGATTCAGCCCGGCCGGATGACGACCCTTGCCGAAGTGACTATAGGCTTCTCGAGCCAATCGCAACTGTGTCTCGGTAAACGACACGACCTCGATGCCCGTACCGTAAAACAGCAGATCCAGTTCCCGAGACCCTTCCGGCCCCTTGCGCGCCGCCACGACGACCGCAGCCTCGAAGGCATTTACGGCTCCGACCAGCCGAACCCCAGCCGCTGCGACAGCGCGCGCGAACTCGTCTCGCTCAGGCTCTCCGAAGAGTATCGCAAGCAGCGCCGACGCATCGATGACCATTAGGAGAAACCGCCGGTCCGGTCGTAGCCCAGTATCTCGTCTGCCGTCCGCGTGTCCAGGTCCGGCAACTCGGCACAGCGTTTGGACACCTCCAAAATGGCGTCGAGCACCGATGGCGCGGACCGACGTCCCCGGGCGCGCTGCATCGCCTCCTCGAGTGCCTTCGTCACGGCCCGTGTGACGGTCGTCCCGCTCTGTTTTGCCAGTGCCCTTGCCAGGCGCTCTGTTTCGGTGTTCTTGATGCTCAAAGCCATAGGTATCCAATATTGGTATTTTCTACCTAAATTAAATGCAGACTTACTTGACGAACTTCTGCACGCGCCCGGAGAGCTGGGCTACGAACACCTCGCCGTCCGGTGTTTCGGTCATGCCGTGCCCACCGTCGCCACCCGGTAATGTCGCGACCGCCTCACCGTCGAGATTGCGCAGGGTTCCACCGGTCCAGAGCTGCTGCGTTTCGTCCATGGCCGTAGTCATGAACAGGGCAGAGTTGCCACCGATGTCGGACCACTCGGTCACGAACTCGCCATCCGACGTGAACACCTGGACCCGCTGGTTGTCGCGGTCGGTCACGTAGATCCGACCTTCAGCATCGACAACGAGGTTGTGCGGCAGCCCGAACTCTCCGGGGCCGGTCCCGCGGGAGCCCCACTCGAGCAGGTACTCCCCGTCAGCGCTGTACTTCACCACCCGCGCATTGCCGTAGCCATCGCTGACATACACATCGCCACCCGGCGAGAACGCGACGTCGGTCGGCAGGTTGAAGGTGTTCTCGCTCATGCCGGAGATCCCCTTCGAGCCGAGCTCCATCAGCACCCGCCCCTGCGGATCCATCTTGTAGACGACATGGCCCGGCGCATCGACCACCCAGATGTTGCCGTCCGGGTCGACGCGAATCGCGTGGGCACCGCACGCATGGCACCCGGCCGGGCCATAGACCGCGGTATAGCCGGACTGGCCAAGCTGGCGATCGCCGGGCGCGATGCCGCCGACTTTGCCGTTGCTGAACAGACCGTCGCCCCAGGCTCGGACGAAGCGACCGCCACTGTCGAACAGCATGACCGGATTGGCACCGCGATGCAGCACCAAAACGTAGCCGTTGGCGCTGGTCGCAACCCCCGACACCTGGCCAAAGTTCCAGGCCGCGGGTGTGCCGGCCGCCGACGTGGCCGGGTCGGGCCAGGCTTCGATCTCGGTGTACTCGGTGACCTGCGCGCTCGGCTGGCCCTGCACGATGCCGAGCACACACGCGCCGCAAAGCAGGAGACCGCTCAATCGCCGGACCGTCATTGGTTCGCTCCTCCGCTAGCAGCACTCCACTCGCCCGTCGCGAGGATCCGGCGACGCAAGACCTGGCATGCCGCGGTTCGCGAGGCGCGCGAAGGCGGGTGCCGAGCCCGGAAACTCATGCGCCTGGGAGACGGGGTGATCATATACGAGCCGCCCACGCCGTTGTTTGGCGATTTCCGCTCGCCACCTCTCTTGGATGACGCTCTCGACGGGGCTCCTCAGCGACGGCGCTGGCCTTCGGGTGGCGGGTAGAACCGCTGGTAACCTGACGGTGGCCGCCGATACTCGGGCGGCGGAGTCGGATAGTCAGCGGTCGGGACCCAGGTCTCGGCACGCTCGACGAAGTTGAACACCACGTGCTTGCCGACCACGCCGTTCTCGAATGGGCTGTCTGTCACGTCCACCCACAGGCTCTCGAACTGTCCTGACTGCCAGAAGCGTTCGGCATCCTGCAGGATCACCGGCTCGGCTTCGGTGTAGAGCGAGTAGCGCAGCCGGCCGGGGATGCTGAGGTAATTCGTGGTGTCCGCCTGCCTGAGGTAGACCGGAGGCTCATGGAACCCGCGATTGCCCTGGGTCGGAAACCGAAGCTCGAGGTAGCGCAGCACCGGGGGTGAGTTGGGCGGGGGCTGCACGACCTGCCCCTGCGCCGCCGTGACCGCCGTGACCGCCGTGACCGCCGTGACACAGCCGAGCACGACGGCAAGCAGGAGACCGAGTCGCTTGATGGACTTTCGCATCTTGTGCAGTGCTAGCGGGTAGCCGCCGCTGCCGCTCGCTCTTCCGCCCGGGCGCCGCTAAGGATCAGCGGCATGCTGTAGTTCCCTTCGTGACACGCGTTCTCGAACACGGGTCCGGTGGCCGGCGTGATCGGGAAGGTCACCGTCCAGGGCGCGGCGAACGACTCGGGATCGGTGATCGTGAAGGCGAAGTCGATACCGGCCGGGGTCCGCGTGAATCGCTCGACCACGTGCATGTTGGTGCCGCTGCCGCTGAGCGTCCAGGCGCCGTTGAGGTTCGTGGTCTCCACCACCAGGGTATCGCCCTCCCAGTAGCCTTTCGACCGTCCCGACCATTGCCGCACCGATTCGGGTGGCGGCACGGCACCGTCGATCGGGATGATGCGCAGGTCGGACTTCTGCTCGTGCAGAAGGATCAGGTAGTCCTCGGTCTGAAAGAACTGCGCCAAACGGTTCGGGGCCACCGCCATAAGTGGCACCGTGCGACCCATGATGCAGCGCTCGTAGCGCTCGCGGTCCTCTGGTCCATCGGCCGGACGTGACCGCGACCGCAGTCCCAGCGTGCGGGCGCGATGCCGGGCTGCGTCGGTCATGGCAGGCAGGCGGCCATCTGACGGATCGGTGATCAACGAGGTGCGGTTGTCGGTGAGGCCGCCCGGTTCCCACCAGTCGGCATTCAGCTGCAGATCGCGTTCGCGACCAATCGCCGCGAGCCGCTCCGGGAGATAGGCAGCCACCTCTTCGGCCGTCAGCCGTGCCTTGCCTGCGAATTCTGCGGGACGCTGGAGCGGCGTCGTGGTCCGGTACTCCCAGTACCCGCTCAGATCGGGCGCACCCCAGGCCGTGCGAGGCAGGTCGGCCGTTTGCGCGTCCGACGTTGTGGGCACTAGCAGACACATGCCGAAGAGGCACACCGTCAGTATGACGACCCAAATAGCTGATGGCGCTCGAGCCGACGCCGACCAACGCATAGCTCCTCCTGCTGTGAAAGAGATTCCGGATGATTATGCCACTAGGCCGCCCGGTGGATCCTCCTATCATTGTCAGTATGGCCAGCAGAGCCACCCTGCCCACCATGACACCTCGCTCCGGCCACGTGCCGCGAACGGCAGGATTGTTCCTCCTGGTGACACTCCTCCCGGCAGCCGCCCTCGCGCAGCAGCCACGCCTCGCCTCGGGCTACTGGACGCGAGGGCTGGCGGGCGGTTGGGGGCACTCCTGGTCGCACGGCGTCCCCGGCTACGGCAAGACCGAGAGCGACGTGCGGTTCGTCGCCTTTCATCCCCAGCTCGGACGGTTCGTCACCGACCAGTTGGAGATCTCCGGAGAAGGCACTTTGCTCCTCTACCATCATCCCAAACTCGAACCAGCCGGCGGTCTGGCGCTCGGAGGGCGGTATCACGTCTGGAACGACCGTGGATGGACCCCGTATATCGTCGGGGGCGCGGGGCTCATCTGGACCACCCTGGACGTCGCGGAGCTGGATCGAACGTTCAACTTTCAGCTGCTCTACGGTGTAGGGCTACGGGTGGTGCCAGCGCGCGGGCCGGGTCTGATCGTCGAGCTCCGGAACCATCACATCTCGAATGCCGGCACGGCGGGTGACAACCTCGGCGTCAACGCCGCCACCGCCATCGCCGGAGTGCAGTGGGTGCTGCGCTAGCCGTCAGACTGCCCCGGCCTCGCGCAGCGCGCCGATCTCGTCATCCGTGTACCCAGCCTCACGCAGCACCTCATCGGTGTGCTCACCCAGCAGCGGCGGCGCTGTCTCGATGCGTCCCGGCGTGTCGCTCAGCTCGATCGGCATCCCGATCATACGCACGGTCTCCGCAGTGGGATGGGGACGGTCGACGATCTTGCCGCGTTCCACCAGCTGCGGATGCTCGCAGACCTCGGCGACGTTCCGGATGCGGCCGCACGGCACACCGGCGGCGCCGAGCAAGTCGACCCACTCCTGCACGGTCCTCGCGAGGGTCAGCTCGACGATGATCGGCACCAGCAGGTCACGGTGCTTCACTCGGTCGGGTGCCGCCGTGAAGCGGGGATCGTCCCGAAGATCGGGGCGGTCGATCGCGTCGCAGTAGCGGCGCCAGAGCGAATCGTTCGCGATCCCGAGGTTCAGCCACCCGTCCTGTGCCTGCAACGTCTGATAGGGCACCACCGATGCATGGTCGTTGCCGCGTCGCGTCGCACTCTCGCCGGTCGCGAAATAGTTCCCTGCGTTGTACGTGAGCAGCGACGCCATCGCATCGAGCATCGCGATCTTGACGTGCTGTCCCCGTCCCGTCGTCTGACGCGCGTAGAGCGCCAGGGTGATACCCTGCGCCGCCATCACCCCTGCGGTGAGGTCGGCGATGGAGGTGCCAATCCGGGTAGGCGGACCGTCGGCCTCGCCGGTCAGGTCCATCAGGCCGGACTCGCCCTGCACGATCAGGTCGTAGCCGGGCCGGCGCGCATCCGGCCCGCTGTCTCCGAACCCCGAGATCGAGCAGTAGACAAGCCGCGGATGCCGCGCGGCCACCGTGTCGTAGTCGAGCCCCAGGCGCGCCACGGCGCCGGGCCTGAAGTTCTGAATCAGAATGTCGGCGCCTTCCAGCAGCCGCCAGACAATCGTCCGGCCCGCCTCTGACTTCAGGTTGACGGTGCAGCTGCGCTTGTTGCGGTTCACCGACAGGAAGTAGGGCGACTCGCCACCGAGGAACGGCGGGCCGAAGGCGCGCGACTCGTCACCTCGTCCGGGTTCCTCGATCTTGACGATGTCGGCGCCCATGTCGCCGAGGCTCATCGTGCAGAATGGGCCGGAAACGACCCGGCTGAGATCGATGACGCGAATGCCGTCGAGCGGGCGAGCCATCAGGCGAGGGCCGCGCCTACCGGTCGCGCGACCCGCAGATCCTCCGCCTGATAGTCGGTAACTCGTCGTGGGCGTCTACCGTGTCGGATTGGCGACCCCTCCGGGCTCCTCGCCGCGGAACTCCGCTTCGAGCAACCGCGCGCCCTTCATGATGCCTTCGAGCGCGTAGTTCGCCTCGTGGCAGGCGTACTCGAACACCTTGTTCGGGCTTCGGGGCCAGGCATACTCGCCGGTGAACGGCGCGGTCCAGACTGTCGCGTCCTCGACCGTGAAGGTGTAGACCAGCTGGTCGGCACTCTCGAGTCGGAAGCGCTCGGTGACCTTCATGTTCCCGGTGCCCTGCCGGAACGCCGGCTGGTCCACGAAGTTGGTGGTCTCGACGACGAGGGTGTCGCCTTCCCACCACCCGATCGAATCGCCCAGCCACTTCTTGATCTCGGGCGGATCGTGCTCGGCGTTCATCCGGACAATGCGGGCATCGTGCACCATCTCGATGAGGATCATCACCGTGTCCTCGGTTTGCACGATCCGTTTGTGGTTGTTGTAGAGCGCCGGCAACATCGGTGGACCTGAGGTCGACCCGAAGGTCAGGATGCAACGCTCGGCGTACGGACGCTGCTCCATGTTGTCGTACGGGCCGGGCGCATCGAGACCCGCCTCGAGCCAGTAGGCGGTGCCATCGTTCGCGCGGCGCGCGCCGCGACGGCCGGCACCCGAGCGACCCACCCGCGGCGGAAATCGGCCGTTGGTGGGATCGATCAGAATCGAAGTTCGCCACTGGCCGTCGATCTGGAAGGCGCTGTCGCCATTGTCGATCCAGAACCCGTTGTACCCACCGACGTTGCCGGACGCCCCGCCTGATCCGTCACCACCTTGAGGCGGCGCGCCGCGATTGGGGTCGCTCGGCTGTTGCCTCCGCACATCCCGCTGTCGCGCGCGCTCGGCGACCTCGGCGGCCTCTTCGGCGGTCAGTGCCATCTTCTCGCCGAGCTCGGCCGGGCGCTCCATCGGCGTCAGCGTCGAGACGTCGTAAGTACCAGACAGGTCTGGACGACCGCTCGGTGTCCGTGGAATGTCGCCATTCTGCGCCGCAGCCATGGGTGCCAGTGCCACCGCGAGAGTTGCCAGCCCGCCAAAACAGAACGTAATGCTTCTGCGCATGGAATCCTCCTCGATGTGGCGTGGCACTGGTTCCGCCATGTCTACACGTTGGCAAGGGTGCCGGTGTTCAGCAAGCCCGAGCTGTCGCCAAGCTCCTCGGCCCTGACGCCGGCCTTGTCGAGCACGCTGAGCAGCAAATTCGCCATCGGCGTGTCTTCCGGATAGGCGAGGTGCCGGCCGCCTTTGAGCCGACCGTTGCCACCGCCGGCCACCAGACACGGCAGGTTGGTGTGCTCGTGCAGGTTCCCGTTCCCGATGCCGCCGCCGTAGACGATCATCGAGTGATCCAGCAGATTGCCATCCCCGTCCGGCGTGTTGCGAAGCGTCTCGAGGAAGTGCCCGAG
>JASLOY010000014.1 GCA_030745255.1 Vicinamibacterales bacterium | reverse complement strand
ATGACGGCACGCTTGGTCCCGGGCGGAAGTTCAACGACGCCAACGAGGACGCCCCCGGGGCGGCCGACGGCATGACGATCGACCGCAACGGCAACCTATTCGCCAGTGGGCCGGGAGGCATCTGGGTGATCAGCCCCGATGGCACACACCTGGGCTCGATTCAGCCGGACGAAGTGCCGGCCAATGCCGGGTGGGGCGACGATGGCAATACCTTGTATATGACGGGTCGCACCGGGCTCTATCGCATCCGATTGAGCACGGGGGGGGAGATCCCGTAGCGAGCGCTCGAAGAAGTCAGAAGCCAGAAGGCAGGAGGAGGCCCTGCCTCGGGTTTGCGCTGAGCGACGATTGATGTGATCGAGGGGGGGGACATGAGATCCAATAGTCGTTTCACAATGCGGGGCTGTCTGGGGGCGCTGGTCTTCCTCTCGATGACAACGGGGGCGGCCGCGCAGCAGGGCGCGCAGGACGGGGAGTGGCGGCACTACGGCGGGGACGAGGCCAACACGCGCTACTCGCCGCTCGATCAGATCAACGCCGACAACTTCAACGAGCTCGAGCTGGTGTGGCGCATGAAGACCGACAACTTCGGTCCCACGCCGGAGTTCAACTTCCAGTCGACGCCGCTCATGGTCGGTGGCGTGGTCTACTCCACGGTGGGTACCCGGCGCTCCGTGGTCGCCGTCGATGCCGGCACCGGCGAGTATCTGTGGATGCACCGGCTCGACGAGGGGCCGCGCGCCGAGGAAGCGCCACGCCGACTGTCCGGCCGTGGGCTGGCGTATCGCGACGACGGCGCAAATGGCCAGATCATCTACGTCACTCCCGGCTACCGGATGATTGCGCTCGACGCCGCTACGGGGCAGCGCATCTCGAGTTTCGGCACCAATGGCATCGTCGATCTCATGCTGAACATGGATCAGGAGATCGACCCGTTATCTGGCTCGATCGGGCTCCACGCGACGCCGCTGGTGGCCGGCGACACGATCGTCATCGGGGCCGCCCATATCCCCGGGAGTGCGCCCGAGTCGATGCGGAACACCAAGGGGCATATCCGTGGCTTCGACGCCGACACGGGTGAGCGGAAGTGGATCTTCCACACGGTTCCCGGCGGCGACGAGTTCGGCAACGACACCTGGCTGAACGAGTCGTGGCGCTACACCGGGAACACCGGAGTGTGGGGGCAGATCAGCGTCGACCTGGAGCTCGGCATGGTCTATCTCCCCACCGAGATGCCGACCAACGACTACTACGGCGGCCACCGGCACGGGGACAATCTGTTCTCGGACAGCATCGTGGCCGTGGATCTCGAAACCGGGCAGCGCCAGTGGCACTACCAGGTCATCCACCACGACGTCTGGGACTGGGACTTCCCGTGCGCGCCGGTGCTGGTCGATGTCGAGATCGAGGGGCGTCCGGGAATCACCAAGGTCATCGCGCAGCCGAGCAAGCAGGCGTGGCTCTACGTGCTCGACCGGGAAACCGGCGAGCCGATCTGGCCGATCGAGGAGCGCCCCATGGAGGCGTCCGACGTGCCGGGTGAGCTACTGGCGCTGACACAGCCGTTTCCGACCAAGCCCCCCGCCTACGACCGGCAGGGCGTGAGTGTGGACGACCTCATCGACTTCACACCGGCGCTACGGGCCGAGGCGCTCGAGCGCGTGTCAAACTTCCGGATGGGACCCATCTTCACCCCGCCGGTGGTGGCCGACCCGAATGGCTACTACGGCACGTTGATGTTGCCGTCGACCGGCGGCGGCACCAACTGGCCTGGCGGCTCGGTCGACCCGGAGACCGGCATTTTCTATCAGTTCTCTTTCACCTCGATGGTCTCATTGGGGCTGGTGAACGACCCCGAGCGGTCGGATATGGACTTCATCCGCGGGAATCCGCCGGGGGTGGCCCCCCGCGACCGCTCGCTCACCATCCGCGGGCTGCCGCTGGTCAAGCCGCCCTGGGGCCGCATCAGCGCGATCGACCTCAAGACTGGCGACATCCTCTGGCAGATAGCCCACGGCGAGACACCTGACAACGTGCGGGAGCACCCCGACCTGCAGGGTGTCGACATACCCCGCACCGGTCGGCAGGGCCGCGTGGGCACGCTCATCACCAAGACATTGGTGATCGCGGGCGAGGGCGGGACCTTCACGACGCCATCGGGCGAGCGCGGCGCGATGCTGCGTGCCTACGACAAGGCGACCGGAGAGGAAGTCGGGGAAGTCTACATGCCGGCGCCGGTGTCCGGGTCGCCGATGACCTACATGCACGAGGGGCAGCAGTACATCGTCACCGCTGCCAGCGGCGGCGGTCAGGCGGGAGAGCTGCTGGCGTATCGGCTGCCGGAATAGGGCCTGCCTGGACGGGGGGGCTGCGTCCTGAACGCCCGCGGTCGCTTGTGGGGCCCCACAGGCTCACGCCGCCCAGGCGGGCCGCGCAATCTCGTGCGGCCTCGCTTCAGGTGCCACCCTCACGGGCGGCGCGGTCCCGTTCCCGGAGCTCGCGTCGCAGGATCTTCCCTGACGGCACCTTCGGGATGGCGTCGATGAACTCGACTTGCCGCACTTTCTTGTGCGGCGCGACACTGGCGGCCACGTGCGCCATGATCTCCTCGGCCGTGGCCCGGGCATCGGGCTTCAGCACGACAAATGCTTTCGGTATCTCGCCGACCTCGAGCACCGGGACCGGTATGACTGCGGCGTCGGCCACCGCCGGGTGCGCCTGAATCACGCCTTCGAGCTCGGCTGGCGCCACCTGCATGCCCTTGTATTTGATCAGCTCTTTCACACGGTCGACCACGAACAGATAGCCGTCGTCGTCCGCATAGCCGATATCTCCCGAATGCAGCCAACCGTCCTCGTCGATCATGTCGCTGGTGGCCCGGGGATTCTTCAGATAGCCCTTCATTACTTGCGGACCTCGTATCCACACCTCGCCGGGCTGGCCGGCGTCCGCGTCGGTCTCGGTGCCGAGATCGATGACGCGGTACTCGGTGCTGGGTATCGCGAAGCCGACCGAGGCGTGCTTGATCTTGCGGTCTTTGCCGTTGGCGTGGGTGACGGGGCTGGTTTCGGTCAGCCCGTAGCCCTGGCGGAGGATGACGCCGTGCCGCTCGATGCAGGCTCGGGCCACCGGTTCCGGCAGCGGTGCCGCACCCGAGAGGATGTTTCGCAGCTTCGACAGGTCATAGTTGTCGACCACCGGGTGTTTGGCCAGCGCGAGCACGATTGGCGGCACGAGGTAGGCCATCGTCACGCCATGTTTCTGGAGCAGCTCGAGGAACTGCTCGAGGTCGAACCGCGGCATCGTCACGATGGTGCCGCCGGCGCGGATGGCGCCGCTCATGATCACGACCATGCCGTAGATGTGGTAGAAGGGCAGGATACCGATCAAGACCTCCTGATCTGACAGCTGCTCGACCAGGTGGGTCTGGCACAGATTCGCGACCAGGTTTCGGTGGGTCAGCATGACCCCTTTCGGCAACCCGGTCGTGCCGCTCGAGTAGGGCAGCGCAACCACATCCACGTTCGGGTCGATGTCGACGACGGGTGGCTCGTCGCCCCCTGTCATCAACGCGCCGAACGGCGTGGCCCCTTCCGCCTCTCCGAACACGAAGATCTCCTCGACGGACGTGCCGGCCGCCCCCGCGGTCGCCTTGTCCAGAAACTGCGGAATCGTGACCAGGAATTTCGCTTCGGAGTCGAGCAGCTGCCGTTTCAGCTCGTCGGTCGTGTAGAGGGGGTTGACTGTCGTGTTCGCGCCGCCCGCAGTGGCGACGCCGAGGAACGCGACGGCGTACTCCGGCACGTTCGGGCTGTAGATCGCAAGCACGTCGCCCTTGGCGAACCCCCGTGCCGCTAGTCCGGCCGCCGTTGCCCGGACGGCGGCGACCAGTTGCCCGTAGGTGATCGGGCGGCCGGTCGGTCCATCAATCAGCGCCGCTTTGTCCCTGTATTTCTCGGCGTGCTCGAACAGGTGGTCCTGCAGCGACACATTCGGGATGTCGACATCAGGGTAGGGGCTGCGATAGATCATCGTCGTCTCCGCGACTGCCTGCCCGGCGATCCGCCGAAGGCTGAGCGTGCGCTATAGCGTATGCCAGCCTCCGGTGAAACTGAAGCTGGCGATGCCGTCCAGCTTTCTTCTGCCTCCTGCCTCCTGCCTTCTGACTTCTTGGAGCTCACGCTACGCACGTCCCGCCGTCGACCGGAATCACCGCTCCGTTGGTGTAGGCGCCAGCGCGCGAGGCCAGGTAAATCGCCACTCCAGCCATTTCCTCCGGTCGCCCGATTCGACCCAGCGGGCAGTTCTGCTCGATGTTGTCGCGGTATCGTTCCAGCGAGGCCTCGGTCATCTTGCTCTCGAAAAACCCTGGGGCGATCGCGTTGACGGTGATGTCACGGGGCGCCAACTCGACCGCGAGCGTTCTGGTCATGTGGTGCACCGCCGCCTTGCTCGCCGAGTACGGAAAGGTGCCGGTCTCGAGGACGGTGGGCACCTTGATGCCGTCCATCGAGCCGATGTTGATGACGCGGGCCGGGTCGTCAGGGCTGGCCGCCGTTGCGAGCAGCGGCGTCAGGTCGCGCGTCAGGAAGAAGAGCGCCGTGACGTTCAGCTCGAGCACCTTGCGAAACCCGCTCGCCGGAAAGTCCGAGTAGTCGGCGCCCCAGGCGGCGCCGGCATTGTTCACAAGGATGTCGAGCCGGTCGGTTCGTTCACCGAGCTCGGCGACAAGCCGCGCCCGGTCGTTGTCGTCAGCAACGTCGGCCGGTAGCGAATGGCAGGGGCCAGCCGCCGACAGCTCCGTCGCCACTTGGTCGCAGACCGCCGCCTTGCGCGACGAGATGTACACCGTCGCGCCCGCCTGCAGGTAGCCCTCGGCGATCATCTTGCCGATGCCGCGGGATCCCCCGGTTACCAGCGCAATCTTGCCGGTCAGGTTGAACAGGCTTGCTACGTTGATCGTGTCGTGTGCGTCAGGTGTCACGTAGTGAGTCACTCCAGCATCTGCAGCGGGGTCAGTCTAATGAATGTCCGGAAGTCACGGTCCCGGGTGATCAGCGGCACGTCGTGGTCGAGGCAGCTCTGCGCGATGAGGGCGTCCGCGATTCGCGCCCTGTGTCCCCTGGACAGGATTCGCGCTCGTAGCAGCCCGGCACGCACCCAGTACCCTTCCACCAAGTCTAGCAACGGCAGCTGCTGGAAGAGTGTTCGAGTACGTTTCGGCAGACGGGGAGCGCTAAGCAGCTCGTAGAGTACCACTGGCGGCAGCACCGCCTGCTGTTGCTCCAGGGCCACGTCGACCGCCTTGCCTCGCAGGCCCAAAGGCCTGCGCCACAAGACCACGTGCCCGTCAGTTCTCGGAGAACTCGTCCCTGCGTCCCGCCTGGAACTCGTCGACGAAATCGAGCTGCGTCGCCGCCGGGTGCGGTCCCACTTCGGTGGTTTGCCCGAAGACCATTGTCGGGTGTCCGTCGCGTGAGAATGGCGGCCATGCCGGCAGGTCACCGCCGTTGGGGTTGCCGGTGGCGGCGAAGCGGACCCAGGTGTCAGCCATTTCGTTTGACAGCGCCCGGTCACGGTCGTCGTAGTCCCGGTTGGCGTAGGGATACGGAGCGCGGCCGAGGTTGTTGAAGACGTAGACGATCTCGGCGGCGTGGAAGGCGCGGAGCTGGTCGGCATCCTCCGCCGGGGCTGTCCGGGTGAAGTAGTAGAGATACGCGGGCGAGCCGACGGTCGACATCAGATCGGCCCAGGTGCGCATCTCCCAGCCGAAGCTGCGCTGCGCGTAGCTGTCGAGGTAGGCGCGACGCGCCTCCTCGTCGGTCGAGGCGGGGTAGACGTCGTGGTGCGTGGCTGCCATGGCACCGAACTGCCGCTCGACCGCAGCACGGTGCGCCGCCAGGTCGGCCGGCGCGCCTCCGGCGGCCAGCGTGGTCCCTTCGTCGGCGTTCGACCCGACGATGACCGGCACGTTGTGCTGCTTGCCGCTTGCGAACGTGTCGTAGACGCTCTGTTCGAGCACCCAGCCGTCGACGTTGGCCGCGGTGCGGAACCCAACCTCGCGGCTCCGTGTGAACTCGACGATCTGTTCGCCGCTTACTGCACGCATCGCCGCGAGAGATGCCTCATCGCCACTCGCGGCCAGCAGTCCGTCGATCCAGCGTTCACCGACCGCCTCGGCCGAGTCGCCGCGAAGCGACGTCTCGGTCAGATGGCTCGTGCCCCCGAAGACCCCGCCGCTCTCGCCGATAACGCCGTGGAACAGACCGGCAGCCAGCGGGGTGGCCTGCAGCACGTTCACGCTCCAGGAGCCGGCGGACTCGCCGAAGATGGTGACCCGGTTCGGGTCGCCGCCGAATGCCGCGATGTTGTCGCGCACCCACTCGAGCGCCGCCACCTGGTCGAGTACCCCGTAGTTGCCCGACGAGCCGTGCGGATCTTCCGCGCTCAGCAGCGGGTGTGCGAGATAGCCGAGCGGACCGAGCCGGTAGTTGGTCGTCACGACGACCGCGCCCCGCGCCGCCAGCGCCTCACCCCGATAGACCACCGACGCGCCGGTGCCGTTGTTCAGTCCGCCACCGTGCACCCAGAACAGCACTGGCTGCGCCGCGTCAGCTGATGCCGCGGCGGTCCAGACGTTCAGATACAGACAGTCCTCGCTGAGGTCGTCCGCGCCGGGGCCGTAGAAGCTGGTCTCGTCGCGCTTTACCTGCAGACAGGCTGGCGAGAACGCCGTCGCGTCGCGGCTGCCTTCCCAGGCGGCGACTGGCTGCGGCGACTGCCAGCGCAGGTCGCCCACCGGCGGTGTGGCGAACGGGATGCCCTTGAACACGCGCACGCTCGCATCGAGGTCCGACACCGCGCCGGAGATGTCGCCGCCGGTAACTGACACGGCCAGCGGGTCGCTTGCCGGCGAGGCCGTCTCCGTCATCTCGCCCCCACCGCCGCACCCGACCGCCACAATCGCGAGTCCTGCCAGGAGTACCCTCATTCGTCGTGTCATCGGAAGTGCCTCTCTGAAATGGGCGCCTGTAGCTTGAAGCCCGTAGCCCGAAGCCAGCACGTGCGAGCTCGGCCTCCGGGTCTATTGATCCGCCAGCGGAATGAACAGCGAAATCCGGTCCTCGGTGCCGATCGCCCGCGAGATGTGTCCCTGTCCCGTCGTGTCCTCCGCCAGCAGGATGTGCCCGGGGTGCAACCTGACCTTCGTGCCGTCACCGAACTCCACCTCGCTCTCGCCACTCAGCGTGATTACATACTGCCGCCGCGGCGCCGTGTGGAAGGGGAGGTCGTAGTCGAGCGACGTGCGACGGAACTGGAGGCTGGTGACGTCAACCGGCTCCGACAGCTCGGTGGCGCCACGCTGCGGGCCGAGTGGCACGTCGTACTCTTCGACGTGGGTCTGGCCGTCCGCTCCGGTGTACATCCGGCTGACCTTGATCGGCGTCCGTTCCTGGGCGATGGCGTGCGTGTCGCCGGCCCAGTGCAGCCCGACGAAGACAAGCGTCGGAATCCAGCCGAGTGTGACGATACCGATCGCGATTCTGCGTCCTGTGTTCATGGCGGCTCCCAGCAATTGCGTGTCGCGGATGTTTCTGTTCGGTGATTATAGGTCCGGCGGCGTCCAGGATGGGCGCTCGGGCGACCACCTCCGGCAATCCATCAGAGATCTGCGAGATGGCTGACGCTGGCCGCCAGGCGGAGCGTCCACGGCGGCGTCGGATCGATGTGCGTGACCGACGCGTTCGGAAACCACGCTGGTGCCGACTCGCCTGGCTCGAGCGCCAGGTGGAATTCGGCGAGCGCGCGACAGACGAGCCCGTGGGTAACCACGGCCACTGTGGCGGACCCGGCGCCGGCTGAGGCGCCGACGTGCCCCCAGGCCGCGGCTACCCGCTCCCGGAACAGCTGCCATGTCTCACCGCCGGGTGGGTTGTGATCGGGGCCATAGAACTGGTGTTCGACTTCGGCATACGGACGACCTCGTAGCTGACCCAGATCGCGCTCTCGCAGAAGCGAGGTGACTTCGAGCGGGATCGCCCCATCGGGCGCCAGCGCCGCCGCCGTTTGACGAGCACGCGGGTAGTCGCTTGCGATAATCCGGGTCAGCCCGGCGTCAGCCAGGCGGGCGCCGAGCCGCTCGGCCTGGCGCGCCCCATGCGCGCTCAGCGGAGTGCCGGGCGCCTGCACGACCCGTTCGGCGTTGCCCGCGGTCTGGCCGTGGCGTATCAGGTAGATCATCGAAGGAGATGACGGGAGGCGGCGCGCGGCTGCCGTCTGCGACCCATTGTACCAATCTCCGGACCGGTGACGTATGGTAGGGTCCGGGCACCGTCATGAGCGCACCCTCTCTGCTCGAGCGTGTCGGGTTGCATCGGCCCGAGCTGCGCGCCTGGGCGATGTACGACTGGGCCAACTCCGCCTTCATGGCGACGGTCGTCACGGCCGTCTTCCCGATCTATTTCCCATTGGTTGCCGCTGCCGAGCTCGACCCTGCGGTGGCGAGCTTCCGCTTCGCGTCGACCACGTTCATCGCGTTGTCGATCGTGGCGGTCCTGGCACCGGTGCTAGGTGCTATTGCCGACGTGGCCGCGGTCAAAAAGAAGATGCTCGCCGTGTGCCTGGCGCTCGGGGTCGTGGCAACCGCCTGCATGTTCTTCATCGGGCGCGGCGACTGGATGCTGGCAGCCGTGCTGTTCATCCTGGCGAATATCGGCGCGACCGCCAGCTTTGTTTTCTACGACTCGCTGCTGCCGCACATCGCCGGCACCGACGAGATGGACCGGGTGTCGACCTCCGGGTATGCGCTCGGCTATCTCGGCGGCGGGGTGTTGCTGGTGGTGAACCTGGTCTGGATCCTTCGCCCGGAATGGTTCGGACTCGGCAGTGGGGAGGCGGGGCAGGCGCTGGCGATGCGGCTGTCGTTTGTCAGCGTCGCCGTCTGGTGGGTCGGGTTCTCCCTTCCGCTGTTTCGGACGGTGCCCGAGCCGGCCCGGGCTCTCGAACTGGACGAGCAGGCGAGCGCGAGTCCGATCCAGACGGCGCTCGTGCGGCTGGGCGAGACCCTCAGAGAGCTGCGTGGCTACAAGCAGGCGTTTCTGATGATGCTGGCGTTTCTCGTCTACAACGACGGCATCGGCACGATCATCCGGATGGCGACCACGTTCGGGACCGAGATCGGACTCGAGCAAGGCGACCTCATCACCGCCATCATGCTGGTGCAGTTCGTCGGCGTGCCGTTCGCGTTCATCTTCGGGCAGGTCGCCGTCCGGATCGGCGCCAAGCGTGCCATCTTTCTGTCGCTGGCCGTCTATGTCGGCATCAGCATCTTGTCCTACGGCATGACGACGGCCGCCGAGTTCTACACGTTGGCGATGCTGGTCGGGATGGTGCAGGGCGGGAGTCAGGCGCTCAGCCGGTCACTCTTCGCCAGCATGGTGCCGCGGCACAAGTCGTCGGAGTTTTTCGGCTTCTTCGGCGTATTCGAGAAGTTCGCCGGCATCGTAGGACCAGGGGTCTTCGCGGTGATGATCCTGGTGACCGGGTCGAGCCGGGGCGCAATCCTGTCGATCATCGCCTTCTTTGTGGTCGGGGGCATCCTGCTGGCAAGGGTGGACGTCGAGGAGGGACAGCGAGTCGCCCGAGACGCCGAGGCGGACCTCCGGACGCTCGAGAACGTATAGAAGGCAGCAGGCGGAAGTCAGAAGAAGCTGGGGACTGCGCCAGCGTCCCGTCAGCCTGCGCCGCCGGGGAGCGGGTCCGGCGTCACGCCTTCGGCGTCGAACACCTGCCTGGCTAGACGAAACGCCTCGACACCGGCCGGGATCCCGCAATAGATCGCCACCTGCATCAGGGTGTCTCGAATCTCCTCGACGGTGCAGCCGTTTCTGAGCGCCCCGCGCACGTGGGTCTTGAACTCGTCGCCCCGGTTCAGCGCAGCGATCATCCCCAGGTTGATCAGGCTGCGCTGCCGGTCGTCGAGCGTCGTCCTCGTCCACACCGCGCCCCAACAATATTCGGTCACCAACTGCTGGAACTCAGCGTTGAAGCTGTCGATCCCGGTGAGCGCACGGTCGACATACGCGTCGCCCAGCACCTTGCGTCTGGCCTTCAGCCCCTCTTCATGTAGCGCCGTGGACATCGTCTCGATCTCCTTGTGCGAGTGAACGCGGGTCGCGAGTGTACCATTCACCGCGTGGAGGGTCGTGAATGGATTTCAACTTGAGCGAAGAGCAAGAGGCGCTGCAGGCGGCGGCCCGCGAGTTCGCGCGTGGCGAGATGCTGGACGTGGCCGAGCAGGTCGAGCGCGAGGCCACCCCGCTGTCGCGCGACTGGCTGAAGCGCTATGCCGAGATGGGGTTCCTCGGCGTCAACGTGTCGCCAGACTACGGCGGCCTCGGTCTCGGCAATGTCGACGCGTTCCTCGTGCTGGAGGAGTTCGCCAAGGTGTCGTCGGCCGTGGCGTTTCCGATCTTCGAGTCGGTGGCGGGGCCGGTGCACGCGCTCGCGCACTTTGCCGACGAGGCGCTGCGGCAGCGGGTCATTCCCCGCGTCTGTCGCGGCGAGATGATCGTCGCCGTGGCGATGTCGGAGCCGGATGCCGGGACGGCGTTGACCGATCTGCGGACACGGGCCGAGCTGCGCGGCGACCGGGTCGTAATCAACGGTGCCAAGCGCTGGTGCTCCGGTGGCGGGCACTCCGATGCCTACCTTGTCTACTGCCGGCTGTCGGAGGCGCCCGGCGCCAAGGGAATCGGGGCCGTCTACGTCGACAAGGGCACACCCGGCTTGACCTTCGGCGAGCCGGAGCAGCTGATGGGGTTTCGGGGCATCCCGGATTCGGATCTCTACTTCGAAGAGGTGTCGGTGCCGGCCGACCAGATCGTGGTGCCGGCCGGTGGCTTCCCGAAGCTGATGCAGGCGTTCGACCTCGAGCGCTGCGGGAATGCGACGATGGCGCTGGGGCAGGCCTCCGGCGCGCTGGACGAGGCGCTGGTCTGGGTGCAGGACCGCCGGCAGTTCGGCAAGCCGATTGTCGAGTTCCAGGCGGTGCAGCTCAAGCTTGCGGAAATGGCGATGCGGGTCGAGGCGTCGAGGCTGCTCATCTATCGCGCTGCCCAGGGCGCCGAAGGAGGGCTGCCGTCCATTCTCGATTCGAGTATCGCCAAGTGCGTCGCCAACGAGACGGCGCGCGAAGTAACCAGCGCCGGCGTGCAGCTGATGGGTGGCTATGGCTACTCGCGCGACTACCCGATGGAGCGCCGCATGCGTGACGCCTGGGGCTGGGGCATCGCTGGTGGCACCATCGACATCCAGAAGGTGAACATCGCCGCGGCGCTCGTAGGCCGGCGGTTCGACCAACGCCGCTAGTCTTCCCGGCGGGGCGTTCGCGTGGGCCTGCGTCGCGGCTTCTTCTCACTGGGGTCACAGCCCACCTGGCTGCTCCCTCCTCGCGCCTTGCCAGCCGAACGCCCCGCCGGGAAAACCGCGGGGCCGGGCTGCGACCGTGCCCAAGTGCGGACCGGGTAGAATGCTCGCATGCGTATTGGCAGCGTGGGAACCTTGGTGTGGCTGGCCGTCTCGGTGGCGGGACCAGCCGGAGCGCAGCATTCGGACATCGACCGCCACGTTGAACGTCTGGTGCCGCAGATTACCGAGATTCGTCATCAGATTCACGAACATCCGGAGCTGGGCAACCGCGAAGTCGAGACGGCGGCGCTGGTGGCTGACCACCTGCGCGAGCTGGGCTTCGATGACGTGCGGACGGGTGTGGCCCACACCGGCGTCGTGGCCGTCCTCCGGGGCGGACGACCGGGCCCGGTGGTGGCCGTTCGTGCCGACATGGACGCGCTGCCGGTCACCGAAGAGACCGACCTGCCATTCCGGTCGACCCGGCGGACGACCTACCTGGGTCAGGAGGTCGGCGTCATGCATGCGTGCGGGCACGACGTGCACACGGCGGTGCAGCTCGGCGTCGCGTCGATCCTGAAGTCGTTGCAGCCTGATCTGCCAGGCACCGTGATGTTCCTCTTTCAACCGGCTGAAGAGGGTCCTCCGCCCGGCGAGACGGGCGGGGCGGCCCTGATGCTGGACGAAGGTGTCTTCACGGAGCCTCGGCCCGAAGCGGTGTTCGGGCTGCACGCCAGCGCGCATCTCGATGTCGGCAGGGCCGCCTATACCCCTGGAGGGGCGCTGGCGGCGGTCGACCACTTCCGGGTCACGATTCACGGTCGCCAGTCGCACGGTGCCGCCCCGCATCTGGGCATCGACCCGGTTGTGATGGCGGCCCAGGCGATCTCCGCGTTGCAGACAATTCGCTCGAGGAACCTGTCGCCGCTGGCTCCGAGCGTGGTCACGGTCGGGATGATTCGCGGCGGTACCAGGTTCAACATCATCCCCGGACAGGTGTCCCTGGAGGGCACGGTGCGGACCTACGATACTGAGGTCCAGGACACAATCGAGCGCCGGATGCGAGAGATCCTGGACGGTGTCACCCGCACCGGCGGGGGGACGTTCGAGCTCGACTATGACCGGATCACGCCGGTGACCATCAACGACCTGACGCTGACCGAGCGCTCGGTGCCGAGCCTGATCGACGCCCTCGGGGAAGACAGGGTCGCGGTGGCCGACCCCTGGATGGCGGGCGAGGACTTCTCGTTCTTCGCCAACGAGGTGCCGGGTTTCTTCTTCATGCTCGGCACCCTTGCGCCCGGCACGACGTCAGGCGACCACCACTCTCCGACGTTCCGCGCAGACGATGAGGCGCTTTCCGTCGGGATGCGATCGATGGCCTACACCGTGTGGGATTACCTCACGGACGCAACCGACGGCAACCGTGACTAGACTCTCTACTCGCTCCACGCACCGGTCTAGCGAGGGAGCCGCTCAAGGGCCGATACCATCCCCGCGCCAAGTGGTGTGCGCGCCGTGTTCATGACCATCGCGAGCAGCTGGTAGTAGCCGAGAATGCCGATGGCATCGATGACCCCCTGTTCGTCGAACAAGGCCACCGCGCGGGCGTAGGTCGCGTCGCTGACACACTGGTTCCGCAACAGCTCGAGACAGAAGTCATGCAGCGCCGTTTCGTCCTCGGCCATGTCGGTCGGTCGGCGGCCCTCGGCGATGGCATCGATGACGGCGGCCGTCAGGCCCGCCTCGGTCGCAGTCGCCGCGTGGACATTCCACTCGTACTGCTGGCACCAGTGGCGGGCCGCGATCAGTATCGCCATTTCGCTCAAACGTGAGGGCAGTGCGCAGTGGTATCGGACATACTCGCCCACCCGCTGCGCGCGGCGTAGCAGCTCGGGGCTACGGAGCAGTGGCACGAACGGACCCTCGAACTCGGTGGTGTTGCGCGTGGCCTTGAAGTCGGCGACCGCCGCGGCCTGTTCCTTGGTCATGTCTGCGTCCGGTATCGGTGGCATGCGGTCCTGGGGTGTCACTCGGGCTCCTTCCGCTGATCGATCGCGCATCAATCGTATAATGACGGCCTCGTGGCCGACTCGCTGTCGTCCGGTACCAAGGCCCGTCAGGGCCGCCTGGGGAAGGAGCACACCATGGCACGCAAGAAAGCATCCGATTTCGACCCGGCGTTGCTCGACATGCTGGACGATTACGTTCACGGAGGCATCAGCCGCCGCCAGTTCATCGATGGCGCCGGGAAGTACGCCGTGGGCGGGGTCACTGCGGCGGCGCTGGTCGACTCCCTCAGCCCGACGTATGCAGCTGAGACGCAGCAGGTCAGTCCGGATGACAGCCGCTTACGGACCGAATATGTCGAGTATCAGTCGCCACAGGGCGGCGGCACGATTCGCGGTCTGCTCAGTCGGTCGGCAAATGCCGGTGGCCGACTGCCCGGAATTCTGGTGATTCATGAGAATCGCGGGCTCAACCCCCACATCGAGGATGTGGCCCGTCGGGCCGGGCTCGCCGGCTTCCTGGCTTTGGCGCCCGATGCGCTATGGCCGCTCGGGGGGTATCCAGGCAACGACGACGACGGTCGCACGATGCAGAGAGAGCGTGACCGGGCCGAGATGCTCGAGGACTTCGTTGCGGCGGCCGGCTTTCTGCAGTCACACCCCGAGTGCACGGGGCAGTTCGGGGCAGTCGGCTTCTGCTACGGTGGCGGCGTAGTCAACACGCTTGCGGTCCGTCTTCCGAATCTGGGGGCCGGAGTGCCGTTCTACGGGAGTCAACCGCCGCTCGAGGACGTGCCGAATATCCAGGCGCCGCTGTTGATCAACTACGCCGGCAACGATGATCGAATCAATGCGGGGGCCGCGGCCTACGACGCGGCGCTTGCCGCCGCCGGCAAGACTGCGACGTCGTATGTGTATGAGGGCGTCAACCACGGGTTCCACAACGACACGACCCCACGGTTCGACGAGGCGGCCGCCACGCTGGCGTGGGAGCGGACGGTCGCGTTCTTCAATGAGCATCTTCGATAAGGGTCCGCACAAGAGTAAGTGCCCGTTTTGGGGTGTCGAGGCGCCCGGCTGGCAAGGCGCGACGAGGGAACATACCGGCAGTATTTGACCGAGAAGCAACGCCGCCAGACGGGATGCATCGGCGGCCAACAAATGGGAAGTTACTCTTGCGCGGGCCCTAACCAGCGGAACGTGCGCATAGTGGTGCGACAGGCATGACCTATCAGGAACTGTTCAACTTGTCCGGTCGGGTCGCGGTGGTCACCGGTTCCTCGAAGGGAATCGGACGGGTGATCGCGGAGACGCTAGCCGAGGCCGGGGCCCGCGTGGTGGTGTCGAGCCGGAGGATGGAGAACTGTCAACCGGTTGCCGACGGCATTACGGCTGCCGGGGGCGAGGCGGTGGCCATCCCGTGTCACATGTCGCGCCTCGACCAGGTCCGGGCGTTGGTCGACCGGACACTCGAGCAGTGGGGACAGATAGACGTGCTGGTCTGCAATGCCGCCGTGAACCCGCACTTCGGTCCGATGGTCGACGTGACCGAGTCGGCTTACGACAAGGTTATGGACACCAACGTGAAGCACAACCTGTGGTTGTGCAACCTGGTATTGCCGCAGATGGCGAGCCGCGAGGAGGGGTCCGTCATCATCGTCTCGAGCATCGGTGGGCTCAAAGGGCACGACAAGCTCGGGATCTACGCGATCTCGAAGGCGGCCGATTTTCAGCTTGCCCGCAATCTGGCGGTCGAGTGGGGTCGCAGTAACATTCGGGTCAACTGCATCGCCCCCGGATTGGTGCGCACTGACTTCGCGCGGGCCCTGTGGGAGGATCCCGACCGGCTTCGCGAGGCGGTCTCGACCTATCCGCTGGGGCGAATCGGGGAGCCGGAAGACATGGCCGGTACGGCGCTGCTGCTGGCTGCTCCGGCCGGGCGCTTCATTACCGGTCAAGTGCTGGTCGTCGACGGCGGCGCCACAATCGCTTCGGGGCGGTATACCTAAGGGTAGTATCCAAGAAGTTAGGAGACAGAACTCAGAACATGAATTTTCAATTCTTTCAGTTGCTGCATTTGATCTCCGTGTTGTTGCTTTCCGGCGTGAACTTCGCGGCCTTCGCGGCGCCGCACCCCGACAACCGGAGCTCCTATCTGAAGATGTCCGGGGTGCTCAGCCTGCTGGTCGTTCTCAGCGGCGGCGGCACGCTGGGGATGATGGGGCTCGGGTTCCCGGCCTGGGCGTGGGTGAAGGTGGTCTGCTGGTTGGTGCTGACGGGTCTCACCGGTATGGCGTTCCGGATGACCGGGCAGACCCGCATGCTGGCGACGGTCGCCGTGGTCGCTATCGTGATCGCGGTTGTGATGGTGACGTATAGACCCTTCTGACCAAGAAGTCAGAAGGCAGAAGGCAGAAGGCAGAAGTCAGGAGAGGCCGGAGGACTTCGCCAGTTTCCGGTCTTACCCGGCGTCGATGAGCGTTACGCCTTTGCGTGCGAGGTCTCGCGCGCGTTCGTCATATCCGGCAAATCGCTGGTCTTGTGTCTGGCCGCGCCGGAAGCGGATGTAGATCTGCTGAACGACCACCACCAGCTTGAACACGCCGAAGACGTGATACCAGGCGACCTGGTCGAGATCAAAGCCGGTCCGACGCGCGTATCGTTCGACCACCTCGGCCCGCGTGGGAAAGCCGTCGTGGTGCGTCGGCATCCGGGAGGCCTGATGCCAGCGTGGGTCGTCACCCGCCTCGTTCCAGAAGTTCAGTAGATAGCCCAGGTCCATCAGCGGGTCGCCCCGCGTGGTCATGTCCCAGTCGAGCACCGCGACCGGGGTGGCCGGGTCGGCGGCGGCGAGCATCACGTTGTCCAGCTTGTAGTCGTTGTGGAGGAGCGCCGTGACCTGCGGGTCCGGGACAGCTTGCGCGAGCCACCGCAGCATCCGGTCGACGTCGGCCACATCCTGGTCCTTGGCGGCCTGCCAGCGACGGCCCCATCCCTCGACCTGTCTTTGTGCGAACCCCTCCGGTCGGCCCAGCTCGCCCAGACCGACCGTCTCCGGCGCTACCCGGTGCAGGTCGGCGAGCACGTCCACGACCATCTCGCCAATCCGGCGGTTGAGCTCGGGTCGGCCCTCGAGCTCAGCAGGCAAATCCCGGCGGATGACGATGCCATGGCGCCGTTCCATGACGTGAAAGTCGACGCCGAGAATGGCTGGATCGGTGCACAGCGCATAGCTGCGTGGCGCCAGTGGGAACGCGTCGCCGAGGCGCTCCAGCACGCGGTGCTCCCGCCGCATGTCGTGGGCGGTCGGCGCGATCGGACCCAGCGGTGGCCGGCGGAGCACGTACTCCGTGTCGCCGAACTGCAGCAGATAGGTGAGATTGGCATGCCCGCCGCCGAATTGCTGCAACGCGAGCGGACCCTCCGAGTGCGGCAGATGCGCGCGGAGCCAGGGCTCGAGCCGGGTCAGATCCAGCTGTTCGTCGGACCGGACCGCGATCACTTCGGGATCGGTGGACGGAGCCACAACTCCCTCAGGCGATCTCGAACAGACCGGCAGCTCCCATCCCGCCGCCGATGCACATCGTGGCCACGACGTGCCGGGCGCCTCG
Organism: Vicinamibacterales bacterium; assembly: GCA_030745255.1. Lineage (GTDB taxonomy): Bacteria > Acidobacteriota > Vicinamibacteria > Vicinamibacterales > UBA8438 > NP936. The sequence goes on along the minus strand of JASLOY010000014.1, from coordinate 1,474 downwards.
GCGCTTGCCTTCAATCAGGGCGTGGCCGACCAGCCGCGCACCGCTCATGCCGTAAGGGTGCCCAATCGAGATCGACCCGCCGTCGACATTGAATCGCTCCATCGGGATGCCGAGTCGGTCGCGACAGTAGACCACCTGCACGGCAAAGGCCTCGTTCAGCTCCCACAGATCGATATCGTCCATTGTCAGCCCGTGGCGCTCGAGCAGCGTCGGCACGGCGAAGACCGGACCGATACCCATTTCGTCGGGTTCGCACCCGGAAACCACCAACCCGCGGTAGATGCCGAGTGGCTCGAGCCCACGGCGCGAGGCCAATGCACCGTCCATGACCACACAGGCCGACGCGCCATCGGAGAGCTGGCTCGCGTTACCGGCGGTGATGCATTTGTCTTCGCCCATCACCGGGTTCAGTCCAGCCAGACCCTCGAGGGTCGTGCTCGGGCGATTGCCCTCGTCGCGCGACAGCGTCACCTCTTCGTCCCAGGTCTCGCCGGTTTGCTTGTTCGTGGCCAGTTTCGTGGTGGTCAGCGGCACGATCTCGTCGTCGAGCCGACCGGCCTCCTGTGCGGCGGCGGTCCGCTGCTGGCTCACCAGGGCGTAGGCATCCTGTGCTTCGCGGTCGACCGCGTAACGCTTGGCCACGACCTCGGCGGTGTCGATCATGCTCATCCAGAGCTCCGGCTTGTGGCGCATCAGCCACTCCTCGGTGAAGTACTCGTGATTCAGCGTGTTCTGGACGAGACTGATCGATTCGACGCCTCCGGCCACCATGATCGGCACCCGGTCTGTGATGACGCGCTGCGCGGCGACGCTGATCGCCTGGAGGCCGGAGCTGCAGAACCGGTTGATCGTGGTGCCGGCCGTTGTCACCGGCAGCCCGGCACGGACTGCAGCCAGACGCGCCACGTTGTGCCCGGTTGCGCCCTCCGGCAACCCGCACCCGAGCACCACATCCTCGACCTCGCCCGGCTCGACCCCGGCACGCTCGACGGCGTGCCCGATGGCGTGCGCAGCCAGCACGGCACCGTGCGTCGTGTTGAAGGCGCCCCGGAAGGCTTTGCCGATGGGTGTTCTGGCTGTGGAGACGATGACGGCGTCTGGCATCCGAGGCGCTCCTTTAGTTCCGGTCGCTCTTTCTCAGTTCCAGGCGCGCCACCGCACGCCGGTGCACCTCGTCCGGACCATCGGCCAACCGCAGTGTGCGGGCGTGGGCCCAGGCGGCCGACAAGCCGAAGTCGTCGCAGATGCCGGCGCCGCCATGCAGCTGGATCGCACGGTCGATCACGGCAAGCGCCATGTTGGGCGCCACTACCTTGATCATGGCGATCTCGGCCCGGGCGACCTTGTTGCCGACCGTGTCCATCATGAACGCGGCCTTGAGCGTCAGCAGCCGAGCGCATTCGATGTCGATGCGCGCGTCGGCGATCCGCTCCTCCCAGACCGAGTGCTCGTGGATCTTCTTACCGAAGGCCTC
>JASLOY010000149.1 GCA_030745255.1 Vicinamibacterales bacterium | reverse complement strand
GAGCCAGCGAAGTTGGCACCTTCCAACCCGAGCTCCAGCGAAGCCAGCGGTGTGTGTCGTCCCAGCTCCCTGGCCGCAATCTGGTCCATCGAGATCGCCTGCGGGTTCCAGGCGCCCGGATGCACGTCGGTCAAGAACCGCGTCGCGGCGCGCGAGTGGGTACCGCCCCGGCTCCCGGGAGGTGGCGTGCAGTTGAGCCCCGACAGCACCAGGAGCTGGTCGCGAAACGGCGCCAGCGGCTCGAGGATCGGCGTCAGCTCGAACCCGGCGCCGTCGGCGGCTGGCGTCCAGTTCTGCATCACCATACCGTTGGGAACATAGACCGCGCCGAACCGCACGACTGGTGCCGCCGCCGTGGTTCCGAGCGCGCTCAGCGCGGGCACCATGCCGTCGAGCAACGGCAAGGCGACACTGGCGCCCAGTCCGCGAAGCACCGTTCGACGGGGAATGACGCGTTTGGTGATCAAGCTTGCCATGGTCATGACTCCGACCTCCTCATCTGAAACGGCACGCTCTCGACGATGCCGAGCACGATTGACGACCAGCTGTGGTCGTCTGACGACGCCGCCGAGACGATCTTCCTGATGGCGGGCTGGTCGTGATACGCGACGGTCCGGCCAAGCGCATAGGTAAGCAGCTTTTCGGTGACGGTCCTCACGAAACTCTCCTCATAAGCCAGCAAAGCCTGTCGCAGCATCGCCGGACCGTCGACCGCAGTGCCGTCAGCCAGCACGCCCGCGGCGTCGACCGGCGCGCCAGACTCGTCGGTGACGCGCCATCGCCCGATCGCGTCGAAGTGCTCGAGCGCAAACCCGGGCGGGTCCATCACACGGTGGCAGACCGCGCACGCCGGATTCGCGCGGTGCCGCTCCATCCGCTCGCGCATGGTGCGCGGTGTGCCGGTGCCATCCTGCTCCTCGAGCGGCGGGACATCGGGTGGCGGTGGAGGCGGCGGCATGCCGAGAATGTTGTCGAGGAGCCACTTGCCCCGCAGCACCGGTGACGTCCGGGTCGGATAGGCGGTCAGCGTCAGCAGGCTGGCGTGCCCCAGCAGTCCGCCACGCGCACCGTCGTCGACCGTGACACGGCGGAACCGCTCGCCGTAAATGCCTGTGATGCCGTAGTGCCGCGCCAGTCGTTCGTTCACGAACGTGTGTCTCGCCGTCAGCAGGTTCGGCAAGCCGCGGTCCTCCCGTAGTTGGCTCTCCAGGAACATGGTCGTCTCCCGCTCCATGTCGGCCCGCAGATTCTCGTCGAACTCGTAGAAGACGTCCGCATCCGGTATCACGCCGCGCACGCGACCGAGCTGGAGCCACTGGCTCGCAAAATCGTCGACGAGGGCCGATGCTCGGCTGTCGGCCAGCATCCGCCGAACCTGCCGCTCGAGCTCTGCCGGTTCGTAGAGTCGTCCCGCCTCAGCCACCGACAGCAATTCCTCGTCGGGAATGCTGCTCCACAGGAAAAACGACAACCGTGAGGCCAGTTCCAGATCGGTGAGCCGATAGGGGGTTCCGGGGGTCAGGTCGGGTGGATCCCGTTCAATGCGAAACAGGAATTCCGGCGCGACCAGCAAGCGTTCGAGCGCCTTCTGGATCCCCGCCTCGAAGTCCCGGTCGGCCCGACCCACCTCGAAGAAATCGAACAAGGTTTGCACATCGTCGTCAGTTACCGGGCGCCGGTACGCACGCCGCGCCAGGGTCGAGAGGATCTGTGTCGCGCATCGGTCCTCGTCTTCGGGTCCGGCTGGTCGACAGGTGAAGATCGCCCGCCGGCTCGGCGTATCGCCCGGCCCGGTGGCGGCGTGCGGACCGGAGATCTCCACCTGCCCGACCGCCGCGTTGCCCTGATAGAAGCCGAGACCGCTGAGCGAGAAGCCGGACAGCCGGCGCTCGAGAATGCCAGTGGGCTCGGTGCGCGCGTCGACGAACGACACCCCCACCACGTGCATCCCCGCTGTCGACTGATACCGGACTTCGAGGTCCGCGTCCGCATCGATGGATACGTATTGCTCCCACTCTGGATCGCCCCGGATGGTGCCGAAGAAGCTGTACGCCGACGGGTAACCGACACGATCCGCGTCGCCGACCGTGAAGCGCCCGACCAGCGCGCCGTCGAGCCGCACCTCGATCTGCTGCGTCGTGCCCATGCCGACGATGTAGTCGTAGATCATCCGGCGCAGACGGATCTTCACCCGATACTCGCCGTCGAGCGGGAAGTAGTGACGAATCGCCATGCCCCCCCGCGAACCAAACGGGAGGCTCTCGCTCATGCGGTCGTCCTGATAGAGCAGCCTTGGGGTGTCGTAGGTCGCGGCGGCGAAACCGGGTCCGATGGTGGGGTCACCGACTGCCAGACGGCTCACTCGATTTGCGGCTGACAGATACCGGTCAAACAGCGCCGGGGAAACCGACAGCACGTCGGAGTTGGTGCCGAAACCCTCTCGGTCCACGTCGTCGGCCGGAAACAACAGCCATCGCTGATCGACCTCCAGATCCAGCAGGCTACCGACCGCATTGATGTACTCCGACGTCGTCAGACGCCGGACCGCCGGCCGGCCCGGGTTCGGGGCCATCGCCGCGGCGCGGTCGAGTTCGGTCTCCAACCAGGTCGCAAGTCCCAGCTGCGCGTCACGGTCCGGCTGCGGCCGACCGGGAGGGGGCATCATGCCGAGACGCAGCTTCCGCACGACCTGCTCCCAGATGTCGGGGTGAGTGCCGACGTTGCTGGTATCCAGGGCCTCGAACGACACCGGCACCGTGCCCCGGTCGAGCAGGCGCTCGTTGTGGCAAGTCAGGCAGTAGCGGTCTAGAAACGCTTGTTGACTGGAGACGCTGGCCAGCTGGCCGCGTGTTGACGTCTCTCGGGCCGAGACGGATACCTGGAAGACCACGACGGCAGTCGCCGCCGTCGCAACCAGCATCACGCACGCCGGCCTCGCCCCGCACCACGCCATCGGCCGTACCCTTCCCCGCGTTCGTCGACCAGATGAAGTCCGAACTCGCGACAATCTTCTAACTGTAGTGGTCTGTCGGGCGGTGTGCAACAGGATTCCCGCCCCCAGATCCGGACCCGAAAGGCTCGGCTCCAGAGGCTGCGCGGAACTGTCACCAGATTTGTCGAACGGCGAGGTTGATGGTATAAGTCGGGGGGATATTCGGCGCATTCGTGCAGTGGGGGAGGAGTCCACCGATGAGAAGCCAGGTACGAGTCTTCGTGGTCCTGTTGACACTCGGCGTACTGTGCGGAATCGCAGCGCCCGGTCAGGCGAGCAATGAGGCCGACGTGACCTACTACGCGGACGTCCTGCCGATCATCCAGGACAACTGCCAAAGCTGTCACCGTTCGGAAGGGCTGAACCTTGCCGGCGTCGTCGCGCCGATGTCGTTCATGAGCTACGCCGAAACTCGGCCCTGGGCTCGCGCAATCGCCCAGAAGGTCGAGGCTCACGAGATGCCCCCCTGGTATGCGTCCGCCCCGAACGGCGTCTTTTCGAACGAGCGAGGTCTCACCGACGAAGAGATCAGCACCATCTTGAGCTGGGTCGACGCTGGTGCGCCTGCGGGCGACTCGGCTGATGCCCCGGCGCCGCTGCAGTTCGCCGAGGAGGCAAGCGGAGGCTGGTCGCTCGGCACGCCCGACTTCGTTTTTCAGCTCGACGAGCCCTATTTCGTGGATGACGAAGTGTACGACCTCAACATCAGCTTCTTCAAGACGTTGACCGAGGAAGAGCTGCCGGACAACGTCTGGATTCGCGGCTGGGAGTTCAAGACCGGCGCCGGAAGCGTCGCGCACCATATGTGCGGGTTCGTGCGTGGGCCGTCGCCGGACGGCGAAGTGGCCGAAGCCGATAAGGGCGCGGCGGGAGCGGGGTATCTGTTGACCTGCATCGCCGAGGGCGCCGAGGCGGTCATGCTGCCCGACGGCTACGGACTCGAGCTCGAGGCGGGCTCGACGATCACCTACAACATGCACTACCACAAGCAGCCGGGCGAAGGCAGCGGTGTGTGGACGCAGCCGGAGATCGCCTTCTTCGTCGAAGAGCGTCCGGTGGAGTATCGCGTCATCAACGACTCGATCGGGAACACCGGGTTCGAGCTCCCTCCGGGCATTTCCGACTACCGGATCGGCTCGGGTCGGACGTTCGAGCAGGACACCTACCTGCTGACGTACTGGCCGCACGGACACCTGCGCGCCAAGGCGGCCCGCTATACGGCGACCTATCCCGACGGCCGTGAGGAACTGCTGTTGGACGTGCCCGAGTACACCCAGGGCTGGCAGGAGACCTACAAGCTGGCGGAACCGAAGCTGATTCCCAAGGGCACTCGCGTCGACGTCAGCATCTGGTATGACAACACGCCGGACCGCGGCGCGCGCTTCGACTTCAGTCCGGCCCTGACACCAGGCCACGGCCCCCGGACCGACGACGAAATGTCGCTCGGCTTCATCGGGTACGCGGTGGCGGTCGACGCTGAGACTTCGACCGAAGGCGAGAACTAGCACTGTCGGACGACGGCAGGCCCGCCCGGGCCTGCCGTCCACGTACTTCTGAAACGACTGATGCCCTGCCGGCGAGCCCACTCTCTTTCGATCGGCGTTCTCTCCGGTCTGACGCTGCTTGCCGCTGGCGCCGCGACCGCCCAGTCAGACGACCCCGACGGACTGGCGCACACGAGGCTGACGCTGAGTGCGCGAGTGATCAGCGTGGCCTACGAGCCGACGCTGCGCGCGAACGACCCGGCTCACGCGGCCCTGCTGGCTGGCCCCTCCGACAGCGCGGTTCATATCGGTCGACTCGAGGGCAACCGGGCCCTGCGGGTCGGCACGCTCGGTCCGGACCAGGACGAGACGCCGCGATCCGGACCCAACCATGAGCTATGGCTGACTCGGCGCGGCGCGGAATGGATGCTCGACGCCCGCCCGATTGAGGAAACCGAAGCCGAAGCCGAAAACGAAGACGAGAATCAGTCGGAGGCCGACGAAGCCCCTGAACCGGTGTTGATCCCGCTCACCCACACTAGCCGGACGGATGCGCGTACCGAGTACCTTCTCGTCGCGCTGCAACCCGGGAGCAACGACAGCGGAGCGTTGGCGATCGACTGGGGCGCTCACTCCTGGCGGGTCGACTTCGAGTTCGTGGAGCTGCCCTCGCGACCGCGACCGGAGCGGACCTCCAACGTCGGGCCGGCCACCAGCCTGACCCGCGATTCGGACACCACCGCGCGCTGGCGCGGCGCACGGCTTGGGACACGCAGCGAAACCGCCTTCACGACGCCGGACGGTCAATCGATCCAGATCCTCTATCAGAAGGAGCACGGCACGGACCACCGCGATTTCGCCGCGCTCGAATCGACAGCCGACGGCGAGCTGGTCGAGTTGTCAGGTGGAGCGGTCATTCGATTGCGATCGGAGGTGCCGCTGCGGTTCGGCGACACGCTGATACCGACCGACAATCTGGCGCCGGACTTCCCCGGCTCGTACGGACTCTGGTTGAAGGCGGCGGGCGAGAACTGGCGGCTCGTGTTCAACCACGAAGCCGATTCGTGGGGCACGCAGCACGACCCGGCGTTCGACGCCGCCGAAATAGAGCTGACGCACGCGCATGGCGGTCCGGGTACGGACCGTCCGCTCGCGGTCTATCTCGTCCCGCGCGCAGATGAGACAGACGAGGACACGGTTGGCCTCATCATCCACTGGGGCCAGCACACGTGGGAGGCCGACTTCAGTGTCGAACCGTAGGTCGCCGACCCGCTAAGACAGCCGACCACCGCCCTCCCTACCGACCCCCCGCCTCCTCGGCACGAGCGCCCCCCAGCGCATTCGGCACCGAGTAATTTCCCACGTGGCAGGCGTACTCGAACTGCAGGTAGCCGTCGTCCCGGTTGAAGGGAAAGGCCGCGGTCCACGGCGCAACATAGGTCTCGGCGTCATCCATCGTAATCGAGTAGCGCAGCGTGTCTGGACCAGCCAGGGTAAACCGCTCGACGACCCGTTGCGCCTCCGACTGTCGCGACCGGGTGCCGGCCGTCGGTCCGCGCATGTTGCGCACCGCGCGGAAGTTGGTCGACTCGACGATCAGCGTGTTGCCTTCCCAGCGGCCGCGCGGGTCGCCCTCCCATTGACGGACCTTCTGGTCGGCGTGCGGCTGGTCGATCGGGATGATCCGCGCGTTGTGGATCATCTCGCTGTGAATGACGACGTAGCCCGGCGACTGCAGGATGAGGGTGCCGTTGTTGTACTCGGTCGGCATCATCATGCCGAGCACGCCGCGCGAGATGCAGCGGTCGCCCGACTCCATGTTCGCCGCCGAGTCGTGCAGCTCGGCCATGTTCATCGCAATCGACTCGCGGGCGTTCGCCGTACGTTCCGGAATGCGGCCGCTGGCCGGCTCGACGATCAGCGCGGGCTGGCCAATGTCGGTCGGCGTCTCCCAGTACCAATCGAACCAGTAGGTCCCGTAGCCGCCCACGCCGCGGGAGTTCTCATGTCCTTTCCACTCGGACCCGGCGATTCGCCCCTGGCCACGAGCCTCGGCCCGGGCCTGGAGCTCTTCGGCCGTCAGCTCTTTTCCCGCCAGGTCCTCGGGCAGCTCGAGTGGCGTGAACATGGCCCTCGAGTTGTTCCACATGCCGGTGATGTTCGGCTGTCCGTCGGGCAGACGTTCCGGCGTCCAACCGTCCGGGACCCCTTCCGGGGTTTGCGTCTGCGCCACGACGGGCAGACCGATGGCCAACACGAGCGCTCCAACGAGAGCGACGCCTGCAACATGCGAACGGCTCATGACTTGTCTCTCCTCTGCCCGCCTCACGCGGGCCTCCGGGCACCACTGGTAATGTGCCGCCCGACGGCGCGCATGTCAAGCACGCGTCCCATCGCCACGAGCCATCCTACTATAGTCGATAAGATTGCCCCTCTGCGCGAACGGTGTGTGGCGTCGTGCACGACACGAAGGAAGCTGATGCTCCGATTGAACGCTGGTGTCACGCTGTCAGCTGTCTGCCTGCTGGTCGCTGGCACGTTTCCCGTCTTCGCCCAGTCGCAAAGCCGTCCGGTGAATCCCGTAACCCCGGTGACAGACATCGAGCTCGTCGCCCAGGCGCCCGGCAAAGTCGCGACCGGTCTGCCGGTCGAGCAGCCCCCGACGCTCGATGGCAACGTGCTCGACGATCCGGCATGGGCGAGGGTCGAACCGGTCAGCGGGTTCCGCCAGAGCGCACCAGACGAGGGTCAGGCGGCAACGGAACGGACCGAGGTGCGGGTCGTGTTCACCGACGACACGATCTATTTCGGCGTCGTCTGCTACGACCGGGACCCCTCGGCCATCATCGTGACCGACAGCCGTCGCGATTCGTCGATGAACAACGCCGACAGCTTTCAGATGGTGCTCGACACCTTCAGCGACCGGCAGAACGGCTTCGTCTTCGGCACGACGCCGGCGGGACAGGAATACGACGGCCAGGTCACCGACGAGGGCGGCGGACGGAGCTTGTTCGGAGGCGGCGGGGGCGGTGGCTTTTCACGCGGCAGCGGGGGCGGTTTCAATCTCAACTGGGACGGGGCCTGGCAAGTCCAGACGGCAATCTCTGACGTCGGCTGGAGCGCCGAGTTCGCCATTCCCTTCCGCACCATCCGCTACCCCGCGCGCGAAGACCAGTCGTGGGGTGTGAACTTCCAGCGGAACATCCGCCGGCGGAACGAGACGGCGTTCTGGGCGCCCTTGCCGCGACAATACAACCTGTACCGCGTCTCGATGGCCGGACAGCTCGCCGGCGTGAGTGCCCCGATTGGCTTTACCGGCAATCTGCAGGTGACGCCATACATGGTCGGCGAGGTGCTCACGCGAGACGCGGCGCCAGACCGCGATCCGCTGGCGCTGGGCGACTTCGGCGCCGACCTCAAGTACAGCGTGACATCGGGACTCACGCTCGACGCCACCTACAACACCGACTTCGCGCAGGTCGAGGTGGACAACCAGCAGATCAACCTCGACCGGTTCAATCTCTTC
>JASLOY010000148.1:3547-8050 GCA_030745255.1 Vicinamibacterales bacterium | reverse complement strand
GTTCCCGTTCCGCCTCGCGCGCCGCGCGTTCGGTGTCGGTTTCCGGAGGAATCTGCTTGCGAAACGTGGCGACCTCGAGCGTCTTCTCGCCGAACTTGATGTGCGCCAGCCGAAATCGCCGACCGATGATCCAACAGTTTCGAAAGAGCCGCTTGATCTGCTGCGGATGCGCGGCGGTCCCGAGGTCGAAATCCTTCGGGCGCCGGTCCAGCAACAGGTCTCGCACACCACCGCCGACGAGATACGTCTCGAAGTCGTTCTGCTGGAGTCGGGCGATGACTTTGAGCGCGTCGTGGTCGATGTGCCGGCGGGAAACGTGATGTTCCGATCGCGGGATCGTGGTGGGCTCCGCCATTCGGTCGAGGATTATACAACTCCGTCAGGACAGTGACCTGAGGGACTCGGATGAATCAACGGCGCCACTCCGACGTAAGACGTTATTGGTAAGTAGCTTACGCACATCGTAGTTGAGGGCAGGAGTGATTTTCAGCACTAGGTGAGACGCCCGAACTTGATGGTCAAAGCCCAGCAGGGTCCAGGGTAAATCGAGGCGCTCGCCATCCCGGTCTGGCGTCGCCGTGCATTCGTAGCTGCGCTGTCGAGACCGCCATGCCAGAATGTCGAACGAAACCCGATCTGGAGTTTCAGGACGCGCTGACTTATAACAGCGGTGGAGAAGTGCTTGCGCGTGACGCCGGTCAGGACGGCGGGAGAGGGAGTAGAGGACATGAGATCAGCCAGGTGCGGACTCGTGCTGGTGTTGATGATGACGCTGACGCTCACCGTCGTTGAGCCAGTGGGGCGAGCTGCCGAGGCCGACCATTGGCCGCACTTCCGCGGGCCGACGATGAACGCCGCGGTGGCCGACAACCCGGACTTGCCCGAGACTTGGAGCCAGACTGAGAACGTCGAATGGGTCACCGACGTTCCGGGCCTCGGCTGGTCCAGTCCGGTGGTTTGGGGCAACCGCGTCTTCCTGACCACGGTGACCGCCGAGGGTGCGTTCGAACAGCCCAAGCCGGGGCTCTACGCGCCACAGGGGCGCCCCGAGCCGCCGCCGCTCGAGCACGACTGGCTGGTCTACTGCCTGGATCTCGAGACGGGCGACGTGATTTGGCGTCGTTCCGTCAGCCTGGGCCGGCCGTCGTTCCCGCGCCACATGAAGAACACCTACGCGTCGGAAACGCCGACCACAGACGGCGAGCGGGTGTATGTGCGGTTCGGCGATCTCGGTCTCTACACCTTCGACATGGACGGAAACGAGGTGTGGAGCCTCGAGATTCCCTTCAAGGAGACGCGGTCAGACTGGGGGTCGGCATCGTCGCCGGTGCTGCATGAAGACAAGCTGATTATCGTCTACGACAACGAGGAAGAGTCGTGGATCGCCGCGCTCGACAAGCGCACCGGTCGAGAGATCTGGCGCACGGCACGCGACGAGGTTTCGAGTTGGGCTACTCCCTACATCTGGGAGCACGAGCAACGCACCGAAATCGTTACCTCGGCGGTCAACCGTATCCGTTCTTACGACCTTGACGGCGATCTACTGTGGGAGATGGACGGCCGGATGTCCTGGGCATCCATCGCCACGCCGTTCTCGAGTCATGGACTCGTGTATGTGAATTCCGGGTACTTCCGTGACGAGCACCGACCCGCATACGCCATACGACCGGGAGCAAGCGGTGACATCACGCTGGCCGACGGAGAGCTGTCGAACGACTTCGTCGCCTGGTATCAGCCGAAGGCGGGCAACTACAACACGTCGCCGCTCGTCTACGGCGACATCTACTACAGCCTGCTCGACCGCGGGTTCTTCGAAGCCTACGATGCCCGGACCGGCGAGCCGGTCTACGGTCGGCAGCGCATCCGCGTGGGCGCCAGCTTCACCTCGTCGCCGTGGGCTTACAACGGCAAGATCTTCGCGCTGAGCGAACAGGGTGACACCTACGTCATGCGAGCCGGACGCGAGTTCGAGGTGCTTGCAGTCAACAGCCTTGACGACATGGCGATGGCGTCACCGGCGATCGTCGGCGACCGGCTGCTCATTCGTACGCGAACCAAGGTGTACAGCATCAGAAAATGATGTGGCGGTTCTAGTTGAATCGCTACTGGGGGCGCTGTCACCCCTTGGCGGCCATCCAGTTTTCCCCGATCCCGACATCGACCGTCAGCGGCACGCTCAGGTCGGCGGCCCGCTCCATCCGGTCGCGAACCAGTGATGCCACCGAGTCGGCCTCGTCCCGCGGTGCCTCGATGAGTAGCTCGTCGTGCACCGTGAGAATCATCGGCGCCGATCCCGGCAGCGCGCCGGCGAGCTCGATCATCGCCCGCTTCAAGATGTCGGCAGCGGTGCCCTGGATCGGCATGTTCACCGTGACCCGCTCGGCGGCCGCCCGGATCTGACCGTTGCGGCTGCGTAGCTCCGGCACCAGCCGGCGCCGGCCGAACATCGTTCGGACCTCGCCGGTTTCGCGCGCCGTCTCGATCACCCCCTCGAGAAATCCCCGCACGCTGGGGTAGCCCTCGAAGTAGGCATCGATGAACGCCTGTGCCGCGTGCGGCGTGACGTCAATGTCCTTGGCCAGCGTGAACGCCGTCTTGCCGTAGAGCAAGGCATAGTTGATGATCTTGGCGCGTCGTCGTAGCTCATGCGGGTCGAGCCCGCTGTCATCCCCGAACACACGGTGCGCCGTCTGGTCGTGAACGTCCTCGCCGCCGACGAACGCCTCGATGAGGGCGGGGTCGGCCGAAAGATGGGCCAGCACGCGTAGCTCGATCTGGGAGTAGTCGGCCGAAATCAGCACGTGTCCCTCGCGGGCGATGAAAGCCCGGCGGATTTCACGGCCAAGCGGCGTCCGGATCGGAATGTTCTGCAGGTTCGGGTCGCTGCTGCTCAGCCGTCCGGTTGCAGCGACGGCCTGGTTGAAGGAGGTATGCACGCGGCCCGTGTCCGGTCGCACCAGTTGGGGCAATGCGTCGACATAGGTCCCTTTGAGCTTCTGCACCGCCCGCCACTCGACGACGAGTCGTGGCAGCTCATGCTGCTCCGCCAGCTCCGTGAGCACCTGCGCCGAGGTGGAGGCGGCACGCGTCTTCCCGGTCTTCTTCCGGCTCGGCAGCTCCAGCTTCTCGAAGAGGATGGCCGACAGCTGCCGCGGTGAGTTGATGTTGAACGATTCGCCCGCAAGGCTGAAGATCTGCGCTTGCAGCTCGTTCAGCTCGTTGTCCATCTGCCGGGACTGCGTGGCGAGGGCATCGGTGGCAACCTGGACGCCGGCGCGTTCGATGTCGACCAGTACCGGAATCAGTGGGTGCTCCAGCTCGCGGTAGAGTTCCGCCAGTCGCTCCTCGCGCAGGAGCGCGGCCAGTGGGTCTCTCGCCTGCAACGGCAGATCGGCTCGCTCGCACGCATAGGCGACGACCCCGTCCGGCGGCAGACGGTCGAAGTCGGGCACCTTGGGACCTTTGCCGCGCACCGCCTGAGCGGTCAGTGCCTGGTAGCCGACATGCTCGAGCGCCACGGTTTCGAGGGTGGGCGTCGTTCGCGTTGAGTCGAGGAGATAGCTGGCTATCATCGTGTCGAGCTCGAGACCCCGCAGCCGGACCGCGTTTGCAGCGAGCCATAGCATTTCCCGCTTGAGGTCGTGCCCGACCTTGCCCACCTGCGGGTCCTCGAGCAGTGGCCCCAGCGTCTCGAACACGGTCGCGCCATCCAGGCTGCCGGTCAGATCGAGCCCGTCTCGTGCCAGCGGCACATAGCTGGCTGACCGCGGCGCCGTCGAAAAGGCAAGGCCAACGACGCCGTTGCGAGACGGCGGCCCCGACACCGTCAGCACGTGCAGCCCGCAGCGTCCAGCCTCGCGGAGCGAGGCGGCGAGCGCTTCGAGCTGGGTGATGTCGTTGACGATGCGGTAGTCGGTGGCGACGCTTTCGGCGTTCGGAGCGAACTCACTGAGCAGTGATGTGAAACCCAGCTCGGAGAACAGGGTGAAGCAGCGCGCCTGGTCGGCGCCAGCGTAGCGGTACTGGTCAGGCTCGTAGGGGACCGGTACTTCCGTGTGGATGGTCACGAGGTCGCGGCTGCGACGCGCGTCGTCGGCATGTTCGGTCAGCGCGGTGCGGTACTTCTTCGTCGGCAGCTCCTCGGCGTGCTCGAGGAGCCAATCGAGCGAGCCGAAGTCTGAGACCAGCTGTCGCGCGCCCTTCTCGCCGATGCCAGGTACCCCTTTGACGTTGTCGCTGGCGTCTCCCATCAGCGAGAGGACGTCGACGACCTGGTCGGGACGGACACCAAACTTCTCGATCACCCCAGCGTCGTCGTACCACGTGCCCTCATCCCTGGGATTGAATACCCGCAGCTGATCGCTGACGAGCTGGAAGAAATCCTTGTCCCCGGTCACGACGACCACGTCGACACCGGCGGCGAGTGCCTGTGTGGCCAGGGTGCCAATCACGTCGTCGGCCTCGACTCCCAGCCCAGCGATGTGGTGCGGTTGCACGCCGACA
>JASLOY010000148.1:0-3537 GCA_030745255.1 Vicinamibacterales bacterium | reverse complement strand
GTCGCTTTGTAGTCGGCGTCGAGCTCGTGACGAAACGTCGGGCCCCGCACATCGAAGGCGGCGGCTATCAGGTCCGGCTGCTGTTCGTCGATGAGCTTTCGCAGCATCGTGACAAAGCCGTATACGGCGTTGGTCGACCGCCCGTCCGGCCCGGTCAATGCACGGATCGCGTGATAGGCGCGGTACATCTGGTTGTTGCCGTCAATCAGGAAGAGGCGGGGCTTGGAGGACATGGTCGAGAAGGACCGCCAGTATATAACGGGGGTGGAGACTGGGGGCCGGGACTGGAGATCAGAGATCAGAGATCGGGGGCCAGAGACCGGAGGCGATGTCGAGCGCCTGAAGCTCGTAGCCCGAAGGCTGAAGCCGATGTGTGCTGCCTACTGAGGGGCTTCTAGAGCAAGATTCAGCGACTGGCTCTCGCCGTCTCGGAGCGTTACCCGCGCGGCACGTCGTCGTAGGTCTTCGAGAAAGCGGGGGTCGAACCATTCCCCCTGCTGAACGACCTCGACCACCGAGAGGAGATAGTCGCCTGGCGGGAGGCCCCGTATCCGATACTGGGCATTCTGGTCCGGTCGCGACGCCATGATGTGTCTGGATTGCGGTTGCCAGAGTGTGTCGTTGGTCGGAAAGGCGATGACCGTAAACTCGGTCAGCGCATCTCCCTGGTCGTCGTGTACCAGTCCGGACAGCTCCGTCATCCGGTCGGTGAGCTCCAGCGTGACACCCGAGATGGTCTGTCCAGGAGCGAAGTCCAATGGCGTGTCGATGACGTTCCGTCCGTCGAGATACACGCCTTTCAGTTGCATGCCGTCCGGCAGCCGATTGACCCTGATCAGTCGCGGGCCGCTCCCGATGTCGCTCAGGACGAAGCTGCCGTCATCCTCGACGCCCGCGTCGGTGACTCCGCGGCCTTCGAACGGCGTCGAGTTGAGCGGGCTCGTCGTGACGACGGCCCGTCTCGACGAGACCAGCTGTTGCTCGAATCTGGAAGGCTCCGTCATGCCCTTTCCGTCGAAGATGACGGTGCCTCGAATTTCGGCCCCGCGGCGCAGAATCAGCGCCAGGTCGGTCACGTCCTGCCCGTTGACCGTGATCTCGGTGGATGCGAAGACCAGGGGGCTATCGCCCCGACCGCGCCCCTGGCGCGCCTGCACGGTATACCGACCAGGTGGCACATCATCGACCTCGAACGATCCGTTGCGGCCGACCCGGCTCCCGAGCAGGGCGCCTGGCAGGCGCCCTGTGCTTTCTACCGATGTCAGCATGATCTGCGTGCCGCGTGCAGCTGACCCGTCGGGACTGAACACCAGCCCGCCGACGCGCGCCATCTGCACGAGCTGGGCCGCGAAGGCGATCCCACTCAGCTCTTGGCTCAGTCCGAGGGTGAGCGGGGTCGCCTCTCGGAGCATCGTCACCCCGGGATAGTAAGTCGGGGCGAACCCAACCGTTTCAGGGTCTACGGTGGTGTCGGCGCCACCGAACAGTCCACCAACGCCACCTCGTCCACCGCGGCCGCCGCGGGCTCCAGGTCCTCCGCGTCCGACCCGTCCGCCGCCGCGAAAGGTGCCTCGCCGACGCGGCAGCGTCACGCTGACGTAGTACTCACCCGGATCCAGATCGAACACTCGAAACTGTCCCCGGTCATCGGTCTGGTCGGTGCCGGCCGGCTCTATCTCACGCTGACCCCGACGGTAGACGTACCGCAGCACCTGGACGACGGCACGCGGCATCGGTTCCCCGTCTTCATCCACAACATGCCCGGTGATCACCGAGCCCCGCGGCAGCGCAATGTCGACGCCGCGGACTTGCCGGCCTGCGTCGACCTGAATCGGGAGGGCCGGCTGACGCGGGTGCTTCTGACCATAGGCAAGTGAGATGAAACCCGCCTTGCTGACCGTCACCGTGAAACGGCCGGCCTGCAAATCGGTGAATAGGTACCGCCCGTTGTCGTCGGTTTGCAGGGTTCGACGGTCGCGGGTGTCCTGGCCCGCGAGACGTACGGTTGCGCGCTTGACGACGGCACCGGTGTCGGCGGCCAGCACCCGTCCAGACAACGTCGCAACTCCGGCTGTCTGGTCGAGCGCCGAGGTGTCCCGGGCAGGCTGGCCAAACTGCTGGCCCGCGCCATCGCGCGGCTGGCCGAACGCCGCCTGTGGGCTCGGCACACCGAGCCCGAGCAAAGCGAACAGACCGGCCGCCAGGACAATCCGGGGTATCGGCATCGTTTGTTGCTTCACTGTACTGCAGACCACCGCCAGCCGGAAGCTGGAGTGGCGTCCTACAAAATCATGATCGTGGCGACGCCGGCGGCAATCAGGACGACCTGGTGAACTGCGCCCTGGTCGACCGCCTCACGGTGCAGTCCGGGGATGAGGTCTGACATCGCCACGTAGAGGAAGCTCCCGGCGGCGACGGCGAGCACATAGGGTAGCGCAGTCGGTGTCCAGCTTGCCGCCCCATAGACCGCGATGGCGCCGATCGCGCACGTCGAGGCCGACAGGGCGTTCAGGACGAAAGCCCGTGTGCGCGAGTAGCCGGCATCGAGCAAGATGGCAAAGTCGCCGACCTCTTGAGGGATCTGGTGCGCTGCCACGGCCAGCGCCGTCGTCAGGCCCAGTGGCAGCGACGTGAGGACCGCCGCCCCCACGATGGCGCCATCGGTGAAATTGTGCAGACCGCCGCCGATCAGCAGAAGCGCCGCGCTGGTGTCGTGCGCCTCACAGTCCGCGGTATGGCAGTGACGCCAGATCACGAGCTTTTCGAGCATGAAGAACCCGAGGATACCGGCCAGGAGCGCCCCGAGCGCCTCAGGCGACTCTAGCGATTCGAGCGCTTCGGGCACCAGCGCGAGCAATGCCACCCCGAGGAGCGTGCCGACCGCGTAGCTGATGAGCCCCGGAACCAGTTGGAGCCGAGTACGCTGACCCAGCAACAGCAGCGGCGACGCAATGAGCACGCCACTCCCGCTCCCGACCAGGCTCAGACCGACCGCGGCGAGCAACTCCACGCGCCGGATGATATACGAAGGAGCCAGGAGTCAGGGGGTCGCCGTATAGCCGCGTCGGGCACGGACCCGATAGGAGGAGTCGCGCACCTCGACGCGAATCGAGTGCCAGCGGCCGTCCTTCTCGGTCTGTGCGGGATAGCCGAGGTAGTACTGCTGGCTCAGCTCGCGCGCGATACCGGCGGTCGCCGGGTCGAGGTCGTCCGCGTCCCGGATAATCTCGGTCCGCCCACCACTGTCGTCGGTGAGGTCCCGAAGGGCCGACACGTTGACGCGTTCGTCCTGTGACGCCTGGATCGGGTTTCGGCCTCTCGGCAATTGGGGCGGTCGTCGGCCACCGCCCGGGAATGGGAAGGGGGTCGGGACTGGAATTCCGATCGGCGGTCGTCGCACACGGCGTGACCGACCGGTGTCTCCGTCAATGCCGATCGCGTAGATCAGCGCCTCGTTCTCCCGGATGAGTTCCTGCAGATCCCGGAGGCGGATGGCGCTGTTGTTGTCATTACCATCGGAAATAATCAGCAGCGCCT
>JASLOY010000147.1 GCA_030745255.1 Vicinamibacterales bacterium | reverse complement strand
ACTCTCCGGCCGAGAACCCGGATACCGCGCTCTTCCGGATCGACGTCATCCAGATTCCGCTGACCAGCCCCGAGGATGCGCAGATCGTCAGCCGCCCGTTCATCTTCAGAGATCCCGAGTCGGGAGCGCTCGCCGGTCTCTGGCAGGGCGGCGACCACGGGCCGGGGACGCAGCGTACCAGAGCGACCACCCAGTGC
Source organism: Vicinamibacterales bacterium (assembly GCA_030745255.1). GTDB lineage: Bacteria > Acidobacteriota > Vicinamibacteria > Vicinamibacterales > UBA8438 > NP936. Next base: position 7,860 of record JASLOY010000147.1, on the reverse strand, counting down.
CACGACATCACCGCCTTTCCGGACATCGGACTGGCGGCGGGTGCCTGTGCGGGCAACGGCATCCTGCTCGACATCTCCGACCCGGTCAATCCGGTCCGGCTGGACGAGGTCGTCGACCCCGGGTTCTCCTACTGGCACTCGGCGACGTTCAACAACGACGGCACCAAGGTGATCTTCACCGACGAGTGGGGCGGCGGCGGACGTGCCCGGTGTCGGGCGTCCGATCCCAGAGACTGGGGCGCGGACGCGATCTTCGACATCGTCGACGGCAAGATGCAGTATCGCAGCCACTACAAGCTGCCAGCGCCGCAGACCGAACAGGAGAACTGCGTCGCGCACAACGGCTCGCTCGTCCCGGTGCCGGGGCGCGACATCTTCGTACAGGCGTGGTATCAGGGCGGCATCTCCGTCATGGACTTTACAGATTCCTCGAATCCGGTCGAGATCGCCTTCTTCGATCGTGGCCCGCTCGACCCGGAGAAGATCGTCATGGCCGGCTACTGGTCCGCCTACTGGTATCGGGGCTTCATCTACGGCACCGAGATTGCCCGGGGCCTCGACGTGCTGGAGCTGCTGCCGAGCGAATATCTGAGCGAGAACGAGATCGCCGCCGCGTCGTCAGTGGCCCCAGCCACGTTCAATGCGCAGCAACAAAGACGCATCGACTGGTCCGCGAGACCCGTCGTCGCACGCGCCTACATCGACCAGCTCGTTCGCACCGACACTCTCACGGCTGAGCGCGAAGAGGAATTATCGGACTTGCTCGACCGCTCCGATCAACTGCTGACAGATGGGGCGCGAGCGGACGCTGCGCTCGCCGCGGAGCTCGCCAGCGCAGCCGGCGCACTCGAGAGCGACAGCGCGGGGGCGAGCGGTCGGAACCAGACGCGACTCCGCGCACTCGCAGAAACCCTGACGAGCCTCGCCGAACGCCAGCGATGAGTGGAGGTGGAGCGGCCGCGCTACCCCTTCTTCATTCGGTCGATGAGCTGCTCGGTCAGAGAGGGCCGGCCTGGAGAGAACTGCGCGGCGGCGGCGCGCAGGTAGGGCCCGAACTGGCGGATCCAATAGGGGCCGAACCCCTCCCGATGGATCTCCGCCAGCGTGTCCCGGTAGTGGTCGAGTAGCGTGCCGGCAAACATCTCACCGGTGCTCTTGGCCGCCGTGGCGGCGCTGCGAGACAGCCAGCGCGCGCCGTCGGGCAACGAGCCCAGCGCCGTCACCGCCATCAAGGACGACAGCTGGAACACCGAGCGCTCCTGCGCTGCGGCCTCGGCGCGCAGACCCCGCCAGCCGTCCCACAAACGCTCGGCCGTTGGAAGTTGGTCGGGTGGGATCCTGCGCACGCGCTTCTGGATCTCGCTCCACTCCCTGCGCAGACCGGCCACGTCCAGCGGCGGCGTGTTCACGGCGTCGGCAACCCGACCGGAGGCATCCTCGAGGCCGGTCAGGATATGGTCCACCGTCTCGAACTCGGCGTCTGGGTCGAGCAGCCCCTCTTCCTTGAGGGAGCCGGCGATTTCCCGAATCAGCTTGCGCCCGGCACCCGAGACATCGGCCAGCGCCGCCATCACCCAGACCGGCGACGCTCGAAACGCCAGGATGCCGGCCATCTCGATGCCGTTCCCGGCCGCCCGACGCAACGCGAACTCACCACCAAGCTTCCCTTCCTCGGGGAACGCCCCCTCCACGTCACCGACCGTCTCGATCAGGAAGCGTAGCGTTCCCTCGACCATGTTGCGGTAGAGGCTGGTACGACGGAGCGCGGCGGGCAGCGCGACATCGCCAAGCTCGCGGAGCAGACCGGCCGAGACGGCGGTGGCAGAGCGTAGTGTGCGCTCTGGGAGCGACAGGAGGTAGCGGTCGAGGCGACCGGGGGACGGGACCAAGTGGCGTGCCTTTCGAGGTTTGTTGAATTATATCGACAGGCCGGTTCCGGGCGTCCCAACCTGAAGGCCATCAGGTCGATGTCTCCGGCGGGCGGCGATGCCGTGCGGTTGTATACTCTGGACCGATGGGCATCACACACCGGCTTTCGACGACTTTCTCGATTCACACACGCAGGTGCTTCGCAGCTCGGTGGGGGCTTGCTGCTGTCCTTCTGCTCGTCGGCACCGGGTCCGCCCCGACCGACGCAGCAGCCCAGGTAACGGCAAAGGCTCGGCCCGGTGCCACCACGCCCCCTTGGTTCAAGGGAATTCTGCCCATCTCGCCCGAGAGCTACTACAACGCCATCGAGTGCGGGAAACAGGGCGGCGCCGATCCGCCGTGTGTCTTCTGGGACACCGGGCTCTGCGAAAACGACGACTTCACGCTCGCCGCTTACACCGGTTACAAGCAAGTCGCCTACGAGGTGTGGCTCGCGGTGCAGCAGGGGCAGCCGGCGCCAGAACCCAACTATCAGGCGGCACGACGTACCCGTGTGACCATCAGCGTGACCCCGGCCGACGGATCGACGAATGTGCTGACCGATCTCATCCTGTCACGCGGCGGCAACCCCGTCTCCCCCGTCGATCGCAGCAGACGCGACGGCCGGTACACCTTCGACTACCCGGCCTGGGCCCCGACCGGCGCCGTCACCCTCGAAATGGTGGGCGAGGCCCGGACGATTTCCTGCGTCATCGAGCCTGCCGTGCTCCAGCAGTTCCGCTGAGACGCAGTGCGCCCAGACGGGCATACCAGCCGAGTCAGCCCCGACAGCGAAGATGATGACTGATGACGGCAGTGGCGGCATGACCAGTCTGCAAGACGCCGCCGCCGTGACCGGCATCGGAGAAACCCGCTACGTGCGTGGCACGGAGAAGAGCGCCCTGCGGCTCACCCTGGAGGCGTCGCTTGCCGCCATTGGGGATGCCGGACTGACGCCAAGAGACATCGACGGTGTGATTGTCTACGCCAGCGGCGCCGTCGTCGCCGAAGACCTCTTGACCAACTTCGGCAGCGAGGATTTCCGCTTCTCGGCCACCACCCCGATGGGGGGCGCGAGCCCAGTGGCGGCGCTGCAGTGCGCGGCGATGGCGGTGGCGACCGGCGTCGCCACGCACGTGCTCATTCCGCTGGGACGCGACGGCCATTCGGGGGCGCGCATCAGCCGACGTGTCGGAGCGATGCGGCAGTTCCGGGTGGTGTCGGAATTCGAGGCGCCGGTGGGAGCCAACGCCCCGGCGCAGTACTACGCGCCGATGGCACGCCGGCACATGGCGCTGTATGGCACCACGAGCGAGCAGTTCGCCGAGGTGGCGGTTACGATGCGGCGTCACGCGGGGCTGAACGACAACGCGCTGATGCGTGAGCCGATGACGGTGGCAGACCACCACGCGTCGCGGATGATCGCCGATCCGTTCCGGCTGCTGGACTGCTGTCTGGAGAGCGACGGCGGCGCGGCAGTCGTGGTGAGTGGCGCCGAGCGAGCGCGCGACATGCCGCAACCACCGATCTGGCTGTCGGGGATGGGGGTCGGTCACCCCGACTCGCCCAGCGCCATCACGCAGCGCCCGGACATGACCCGTCTTGGTCTCGCCAAGGCGGCGCCGCGCGCCTTCGAGATGGCTGGCGTCACCCACGACGACATCGACGTGGCCGAGATTTACGACTGCTTCACCTACACGGTCGTCTGTCAGCTCGAGGATCTCGGGTTCTGCCCAAAGGGTGAGGGTGGCGCCTTCGTCGAAGATGGCCGAATCGGTCTCGGCGGCGCGCTGCCAACCAACACACATGGCGGATTGCTGTCACAGGCCCATGTGGTCGGCCTCAACCATATCGTCGAGCTGGTGCGCCAGCTTCGGGGCGACTGCGGCACACGACAGGTCGACGGCGCCGATGTCGGCCTGGTGACCGGGTATGGCGATCTGGGCGACGGCTCGATCGCGATCATGCACCGGTAGGCGAGGGCTCGAAGGAGTTAGGAGACAGCAGGAAGCTGGACGGCTTCGCCGCCCGTCTTCAATACGATGATCAGGGACGACAGGCCGCTGCCGGAACCGACGGCCGAGAGCCAACCCTACTGGGAGGGCCTCCGGGCGCACCGGCTCGTGCTTCAGCGCTGCGCCGCCTGCAAGACACCGCGTCACTATCCTCGACCGATGTGCGCAGCCTGCTTCTCGCTCGAGGACGAATGGTTCGAAGCATCGGGCAATGGCACGGTACATAGCTGGACGGTCAGCCATCACGCGTTTCACCGAGGGTTCAAAACCGACACCCCCTACGTGCTGCTGACGGTCGACCTGGCGGACGGTGTGCGCATGGTGGCGCCGCTGGTCGAACTGGTCGATGACGACGCGAGTCGACTGTCGCTCGGTCTTCCGGTCGTGCTCGAGTACGATGACGTGACCGACGAGATCACCCTCCCGAGGTTCCGTATCGATGGCTGAGACACCTGGGTTACTGACACCGGAGATTCGCCAGTGGGTCGGGCGATCGGACACCCCGCAGCGGCTCGAGGTCACTCGGCGCGACATCGTGAAGTACGCCATCGCCACCCAGCAGCGTCTGGAGAAATACCTGCAAGGCGACGAAGCGCCGCCGATGTTCCTCTTCAATGCGCATCAGCTGCTGGTCCAGATCGAGGCGCTGCGTCCGGACGGACTGACGCCGGACCCCCTGCTGCCGGATCTGCCGCTGAAGCGCGTGATGGCTGGCGGGATCAAGAACACCTACCACCGTCCAATCAAGCCGGGCGATGTCCTGGTCCTGACCCGAACACTCACCGACATCTACGAGAAACAGGGCCGCACCGGCCCGCTCATCTTCGTGGTCTACGGCGTACGCGTCGAGACCGAAGACGGCGAGCTCGTGATGGAGGAAACACGCCGCAGAATCTTTCGGTAGCCGTCATGCCTACACTCAGCACCGTCACGGTCGGCACCCGCCTCGAGGAACGGACCCACGAGCCCTCGATGGTCTCCCTGTTCCTCTACAACGCCGTCATCTGGAACCCGCACCGGATTCATTTCGACGAGTCCTACACCACCCAGGTCGAGAAACACCCGGGCATCGTGATCGACGGTCCGCTCCAAGGCGACTGGCTGTCGCAAGTTGTGACCGCGTGGCTCGGCGACGACGGCGATCTGGTCGAGCTCGAATACTCGAACCGCCGAGCCTGCTATCTGGGCGAGACGCTAAGGGCCGGGGGTGAAGTGACCGCAGTCGACGAGACCGGCGGCACCGTCACCCTCGAGATCTACATCAAGAACGCCGACGACCAGGTGATCGCACCCGGGCGCGCGGTGGTGCGGCTGCCGGCCTGACCCTCACATGTGCGGTCAGTATGGCGCCTTGATCCCTTTGAACATCGGGAAGTGCTTGACGTTGGCCGTCTTGAGATCAGCGCCGAGCTCCTCGAATAAACGTCATCGCCCGGGCAGCAAGCGGTTCTTCTCGGTGATGTCGGCCGCAATGGTCTGCTTCCAGCCGCAGTAGCCCAGCTGGGTCAGGCGCCTGTGGAGGGCCTGGAAAACATGGCGCTAGCCTCTCCGGGAGGCGAATGTGGCAAGCCCGGCGGCGACGATCCCGGCAACGAGCCCCGCGGCGACGGTGCCCACCGCGGGCGGTAGCTCATACCAGATCGCGCCTACCGCGACGGCGACGGCCGCTACGACCGCCCCGATCAGCGTGCCCGTGTATCGGGGCACCCGGACGGTGATCTCGGTGCCCGCCCTGGCGTGGCGCTCACGGGCGGGGGGACCGCCGCGTCGCCGGGAGACAAGGATGAGCCCCACCAGCACAGCGACGATCAGGATTTCCGCCAGCCCGATCATGCGATGTCGCCGCCGGCGTCAGGGTTGACCATCACTGTAGATGGTAGCCCGAGACGGAGCTGACTTGACTCGGGAAGTCTCGCGCTGAGATTCTTGGGCGGGGAAGGAGTGCTCCGCATGTGTGATCGACCCGTACTGGGGCTGTTGGCGGCGCTCGCATGCATTGCCCTGGCGCCACTGGTGGCAACCGGTCACGGCGGTGCCACGGAGGCGGGCGCACCGGGCACCCCGCCGCTGGCGCTGACGCCTGCCGAATACAACAACACCATCGCCGACCTGCTCGGCTTGCCGCGGGACGGCGAACAGTGGCCCGAGCGGTCGGCCCTGGCCGACCGGCTCAGCCCGCGCCGTACAGCGAGCAAGGGCGTCTTCCTGCCCCCACCGCCCCCGCCGGTCTGGCCATGGCGGTTCCCGGCCGAACCGGGCTCGGAAGGCTTCGAGGGCATCGTGCAGGGGCAGAGCCCGTCCTCCTACCAGGTGGAAGAGCTGCACCTGGCGGCGATGCACTTCGCGTCGTTCGTCTTCGACTCGCCGACGTTCTTCACGTGCGATGGCTGGGCCGCTCAGCCGGCCGCCCAGCAGGAAGCCTGCGCCTGGTCGAGCATCGAGCGATTCGCCCGGCGCGCCTATCGACGGCCCCTCCGTTCGGAGGAGCCGGGACGGATCGAAGCATTCTGGCTGGCCAACCTCGCCGCCTACCCGCGTGACGAAGCGGTGGCCCTGACCGTTGCCGGCGTCCTGCAGGCTCCGCCGTTTCATTTCAGGGTCGAGCCAAGCGCTGGGTCCGACGGTAACGGTACCGTTCAGCCGAGCCAGTGGGAGCTGGCCACGCGCCTCTCCTACTTTCTCTGGGATTCGATGCCGGACGAGGCGCTGTTCGCGGCCGCCGAAACCGGAAGGCTCGCCACGGCGGAGGAGATCGAACGCCAGGCGCGCCGGATGCTCGACGACCCGAAAGCCCGGCCCGCCATCGTGCACTTCCACCACCAGTGGCTGGGTACCGACCAGGTGCTGCTCGTCGCGCCGGCGCGGCGAGCCTTCGGGCCGCTCTTTGGCCTGGCTCCGGAGCTGGAGACCGCGCGCGATGACGACGTGAAGTGGCCGGCCGTCATGGGCCCGGTGCGCCACTCGATGAAGCTCGAGACCGAGCTGTTCGTCGAGCAGACCATCTTCGACGGTGCCGGCACGTTCAGCGCGCTGATGACCGACAATCACGGCTACATGTCTGATGCGACGAAGCCGATCTACGGCGACGGCGCGACACGCATCGAGGACGAGCCCACCGTGACGCGACCGATAGAACTCGTGGTGGCCTCAATCGGGCGCAAGCAGGACTTGACGCTCTACCGCGCCGAGTTTCCCCGCACGGAACGCGCCGGCGTGCTGACGCTGCCGTCCGTGCTCGCACTCGGGGCCTACGCCGTGCAGCCTGGACCGATCCTGCGCGGCAAGCGGGTGCTCGAGCGCATCGCCTGCATGGAGCTGGGCTTGCCCATTCAGGGGGCCGAGGCGGCGCTGCCGCCGGACACGCTGACCGCCGAGAGCACCAACCGCGAGCGCACCGCCACCGCCACCAGCCCGGCGCTCTGCAACACGTGCCATCGGATGATCAACCCGCCCGGATTCGCGTTCGAGCACTACGACGCTATTGGCAAGTGGCGGGCCGAGGACAACGGGCAGCCGGTCGACGCGAGCGGCACACTGGCGCTGACCGGCGGCGAGGAAATTACCTTCACCGACGGGATCGACTTTGTGCGCCAGCTCGCCAACAGTGATCGCGTGCGAGACTGCTACGTGGAGCACTGGACGCGCTATGCCCTCGGCACCCAGCTCGGCGAGACCCCGCCGGGACTCGAGGCATTGCAGGAGCGGTTTCGAGAAGAAGACTCGATCAAAGAGCTGCTCGTCTCGATCGCAAGCAGCGACCTGTTCCGTATGCGCCCAGCCGCCGCACCCTCAGGAGCCAACCAATGATCTCGCGACGACACCTGCTGCAGCTGGGCGGCCTGACGGCCCTCGGGGCGGCGCTGCCGGACAGTGTGTTGCACGCCTTCGCCCAGGGCTCGGCGGCGCCCAGGCGACTCGTCGTCATCAGCCATTGCCA
>JASLOY010000146.1 GCA_030745255.1 Vicinamibacterales bacterium | reverse complement strand
ACCCGTTCGTTCTCGAAAATCTGCTCGGCTCCCTCCCGCGGAAACGCGTGCGGATACTCCTGTGCCGACGCGACGCCCACACCGATCCACGCCACGCTCGCCAGCACCGCGCTACAGATGATTCTCATCGGGGGGCCTCCGTCGGACGAGCGGCTCGGCCGTCTGTCGTCCACGGTGGTGCATCGACTCGAGCCGTGGGTACGGCACCGGCATCGTCCCTATCGTTACCTAGTCCGGGAGCGCGAACACGAACAGGTTGTTCCCGGCGCTCGGGCTCAGCTCGGGTGTCAACCCCTCCGCGCGAGCGCCGGTGCTCGCCACCACATACTGCCTGCCGTCGACGGCATAGGTGATCGGAAAGCCGGTGACCGGCGAGCCAAGGTTGATCTCCCACAGCACCTCGCCGGTCTCCTGGTCGAGGGCACGGAACCGACCGTTGCCGTCCCCCCCGAACACGAGACCGCCACCGGTCGTCATCAGCGCGTAGGTCCTGGCGCGCTGCTCACGCAGCCAGGTCGTCTCCCCCGTCTCGGCCGAAATCCCCCGCACGGTCCCGAGCTCGTCAGTGCCAGGCGCCAGCTGCATTCGGGCGGCGAGGCGGTAGATGGCGAGCCCACCGTCCATCGTCGACAGCACCCGCGCGCAGGTCTGCTGCAACGGGTAGAACATGGTGTTGGTCAGCGGGCTGTAGGCACCGGCCGGCCAATTCTTGCCGCCACCCCAGGAGGGGCACGACAGTACTTCCTGCCCCAGACCAGTGAAGACCACCTCCGAGTTCTCGGTGACGGCACCGGTGGCGCCGTCGATGCTGCTGATCACGTTCTGCGTGATCGTCGGCGTGGCCCAGAGGAATTCGCCGGTCTCACGGTCGAGCGTATACACGACACCGGTCTTCCCCGGAATGCCGGTTATCACCCGGCGTTGCTCGCCTGGACTCAGCCGCGGATTGATCCAGGACACCGCGCTGGCATCCGGCGCCACCGCCGTGTCGACCAGCAACCGCTCGTAGGGGTGGTCGAGGTCCCAGTGGTCGTTCAGGTGCTGGTAGTACCACCGGATCTCGCCCGTGTCGCCGTCGATGGCTAGCGTCGAATTGTGGTAGAGGTGCCGCAGCTCGTGCCCGCCTAGCATGAACTTCGGCGCCGGTGACGTGACGGACGTCCCCACATAGACGAGGTTTAGCTCCGGGTCGTAGCTCGGCACCATCCAGGAGCCAACGTGCATCCGCTCTTCGTAGGGCACGCCGCCCCAGGTCTCGTCACCCGGCTCGCCCGGTGCCGGCACCAGCGCGGTGCGCCACAGCTCGTCGCCGGTTGTGGCGTCGTGCGCGAGGATGACGCAGGAGACCGGCCCGGCACGCGGCCGGCAACTTCGCCCGGAAATGATCTTGCCATTGGCGATGATCGGCCCCGAGGAATGCCGCGCCGGGTGCACCTGGTAGTCGAAGATCTGCCGTTCCCAGGCCAGCTCGCCCGTCCCAGCGTCGAGAGCGTATACATAATCGTCGTTGGCGGTGTCGATGATCAGGTTGCCGTAGATTGCGATGTTCCGGTTGTTCTCGGTCAGCCCGCCCATCACTTCGGGAACGTCCTCGGGAATGTCGCGCCGATACTCCCACATCAGGTCGCCGGTGACTGCATCGATCGCCTGCACCACCTCATTCGGGTTCGGCATGTAGAGCCTGCCGCCGTAGGCCAGCGGAGTCCCCTCCTGGGCGCCACGCCGCAGCGCCCGCGTCCAGACCAGCTGCAGGTCACCCACGTTGTCGCGGTCGACCTGGTCGAGCGGGCTGTAGCCCCAGCCGTTGAGCGTCCGGCGCCACATGAGCCAGTCGTCCGGCGAGGGGTTCTGGAGCATCGCGTCGGTGACGGGCACGAAGTCGCCATCCGACTGGGCCAGCGCGGCGGGCGCGCCCGACCCGAAGAGCAGGACGGCAGTAGCAAAGACCAGGACATGTGGTGAAGCGGAACGGTGCGTGTGCATCACGAAACTCCCAGATGTGTGATCGTCAGAGCGCGCCGGACCACATGAATTGGCCTGCCCCAAGTCCGTGCAGTGGATTCTACTCCGGTCGGAGGCGCCGTCACCGCTGGAGTTCCGGCAGGTCACCAGACGAGCGGCAGATATTCCGAGTAGGCGTAGCCGCCGCGGAAGAAGATCGCCACATTGAGCGTGCCGGTCGCGCCGTCGGCCAGCGGTATGGCGGGCATGCGGGCGCTGCTGACGTTCCAGTCGAAGATGTCGCTGATGACGTTGCCGCCGTCAGGAAAGAGGAGCACCTTGTACCACATGCCGGGTGCGGCGTCCACTCTGCCACGAGATCGTTCCCTTCTCGGCGCCACTGCACGTTGGTCGGGAACCCGACTGTCTCCGGGCTGTAGGACACGTCCTGAGTAAGCTCGAGCGTCTCACCCTGGAAGTAGCGGAACTGATACATCCCGGGCACCGGCAACCCCGCGCCGGTTGGTCCGTAGAGCACCCACCGGCGGGTGACCTCGCCCGAATAGGCGTTGATGTTGAAGTCCTTGTTGAGCTCGAACCGGCCGCCGTTCGGGGTCTCCACCACCACGGCCGTCACGTCCCACAGAAAGCAGGTTTCCAGGACCGTGAAGTTCTCGGCGCAGTTCGTCTTGTACTCGTAGGTCCGGCCATCGAAGCCGTTGCTCGACCATACTTCCGGAAAGACTTGATTCTGAAGCGACGGTGTCTGACCAGGCGGACCCGGGCCGCCATCCGGAGACGCGCTCGCTCCGGTCGGCGCCGTGGGGCCACCACCCGACGCGCACGCGCACGTCGCCCCGAGCGCCACAACACCCAGGAACCATGCCAGCCGCGCGCCGGCCCGGCGCACGTCAAGACCGCGGTCTATCAACATGCCCACACCCCACAGCGAAACGGCGACGAGAACCGCCCCTACCCAGAGAATCGGCTTTGTCGGCGACGTGACCACTCGGTCCGTGTATACAACACTGGTCCAGCCCGCGTCGGCGTCGCCCGCACCTTTCAACTCTACCTCGTCCCGCTGCGCCCGCGGCCAGCGGTGCGGGTCGCCGCTACCAATGGAGTCTTGATCCAGCAGCGGCGCGTAGTAGGTCTCGAGCAGCGCGTTTTCGAACCAGGCGTCTCGGAACTGCCCCGCCGCGTACGCCTCGTTTCGCCGCTGCACGTGAGCCGCGGCTTCCACTAGGTAGTGGTCCTGCAGTGAGAACGGCTCTAGGCTGGTCGGCGGGTCACGCCGCCAGCGCTCGGCCCGATCCACGGCGTTCGCCGACAGCTGCTCGACCGTGAAGAACGAGCGGAAGCGGCCGATGGCTGGGTCGTCCAACTCGTATCCGAGGTGTGCGCTGTGATAGAAGGCGGCGAAGCTTACCACCACGACACTCGCCAGGGTCGCCAGCCGCCGCCACGGACACACTGGCGCGCCCGCCGAGAACGATACCGGCGGTGCGAGACCGATCGCGAAGAGCAGCCCGCACCCGAGCGCGTAGAAGTTCAGAATGACGTCCCGCACATCGCCGACCCGCGTCGGTACCAGCCACTGCACCCACTCCTCACCGATACCGACCAGCGTCCCCACGAGCAGCGTCATCGGCACCACGGCGGCCAGCGATGAGCCGGCCATCGCGCGATAGAACAGCGTCGCCACCAACCCGTACTCCACGAAGTGGACGCGCTCGACGGCATCGACGTCCGGCGCCCCGGTGCGCATCATCCACGCATACCCGACGAACAACGCGACCGCCGTCAGCATCAGGCCAACGCCCTGTAGGCGCCGCGCCCGCACGCGCCTCACGCCCCAGGTGACGACCGCCAGCACCGTGACGGCCAGCAGGAGGCCCAGCGCCAGCGTGAAGGCGTCGCCCAGCGCGTCCTTGAGCGCGTCGCGGACCAGCCCCATGTAGGGCGACCAAGCGATAAACAAGAGCGACACGCCGACCGGCAGAAGGTAACGGCGCATGACGAGACCAGCTTAGCCTAGGCCGGGCTAGCACGATCTCGCCAAACGACGGTCGAGGACTTCTAGCGTCCTTGCTGTGTCTGGGGCTTGGGCTCGGGCGGCTTCGGTGGCTCGGGCTGGCGAGAGTACTGGTCTACAATCACCGGCCGCTCACCCTCGGTCGAAACCCCGGCGCCATCCATCAACGCGGTAATCGCCTCGATGGTGGGCCGTGACGGGCGGGGCAGCCCGGGGCGATGTCCCTCGGCGATGAACAGCGGCGTGCGGTCCTGCTTGTTCCGAGTGTTCCAGATGCGGATGTCCGCACCGTGGTCGGCCAGCAACTGCACCACGGAGGGGAAGCTGCCATACGCGGCGCCGTGCATCGCGGTGTCGCCGTCGGCGTTCACCGCATTGACATCGGCGCCCAGCTCGAGCATGAACTGCGTGGCGATCAGCGCCTCCGGCTCGGTGCCCGCTTCCTCTTCAGGTGCGGCCGTGCCGAGACCGGCAGCCGCCATCAGCGGCGTGGTGCCGTCGGTGTTCGGCGTCATCGGCTCTGCGCCCAACTCGAGCAGCAACTGCATCAGCGGAGTGTCGGCCCGGTCGGCCGCCAGTAGGAACGCCGTGGCACCCGGCGAGTTGGTGCGCGAGGCAGAGTTCGGCTGGCGCGGCGCGCCCTCCTCCAGCCGGAGGTTCACGTCGGCGCCAAGCGTCACCATCTCGCGGACGAAGTCGAGGCTGTTCAGACCGCCCGAGCCGATCGGCGCCGGGTCGCCACGGTCGCTCTCGTCCGGCTTCCGCACCCAGCTCATGGTGTGCAGCGGTCCGAAGCCGCTCCGCAGATCGTTCGGGTCGGCGCCGGCGTGCACCAGGTCGATTGCCAGCTCGAAGTGCCCGTTGCGAATGGCCAGGATCAGCGGGCTGATCCCGTCGTCCACCGGGCGGTAGGTAGCATTGTTCACCGTGGGGTCTGGACCGTCTTTCACCCGGACCAGCAGGTCGTCGACGTCGGCACCCGCCTCGAACAGCGTGTGCACCACGTCGGTGTGCCCCTCGCGCACGGCAAAGAACAGCGGGGTGAAGCCGGAGCGCAGACGCGGGTTCAGCTCGGCACCGGTCTCGAGCAGCGCGTGCACGACGGACGCATGCCCTTCGGCCGCCGCCCACATCAGCGCCGTCTGGTCGCGCACCTCACGGGCGTTGGGGTCCGCTCCCCGGGCCAGCAGCGCGCGTACCGCCTCGAGACTGCCGGTCCGCGCCGCGTGCATCAGCACCGTCTGCTCGCCGCGTGTGGTGCCGTTCGGGTCCGCGCCCGCCTCGAGCAGCATCGTCACGATGTCACCGTTGCCGTTGGTCACCGCGACCCACAGCGGCCGGATACCGTAGCGGTTCTCGCTCCGCACGGTGGCGCCCGCGTCGATCAGGACCTTCGTGGTGTCGGCGTCGTCGTGATACACGGCCCAGTGCAGCGCGGTCATCCCGTCGACCTGGCGCGCGTTGACGTCGGCGCCATCTCCCAGCAGGCTGTGCACCAGGGCGGGGTCGCCCCGCTCGGCAGCGTCGGCCACTGCCGCGTCGTCAGCCGGAGCGGCCACGGCCAGACCGGCCAGGCTCAGCGCGAGGATGGAGTGTGCCGCGATTCGGGTCAGCTTCATCTGTCGTCTCCCGATCTTGCTTCTACCGTCTGACGCCTGCACCGACAACGCGAGCCTAGAGCGCGACCGGATCGAACAGATTCTCGACCGACCCGTTGCTGTCGCCGAACTGGTCGAGCTTGACCCCGACACGGTCGAGCAGCGTCAGGTGCAAGTTCGCCAGCGGCGTTCCCTCGTCGTAGCGGATGTGCCGCCCGCCGCGGATCCCGGTCGCCTTACCGCCGGTCACCAGGATCGGCAGATTCACGTGGTCGTGCAGGCTCGGGTTCCCCATACCGCTGCCATACAGATACACCGTGTTGTCGAACAGCGTGCCGTCACCCTCCTCGGTCGCCTTCAGCTTCTGCAGGAACTCGGAGAACAGCGATACGTGAAAGGTGTTGATCTTGGCGATCTTCAGCACCTTCTCCGGGTCATTGCCGTGGTGACTGGTCGGGTGGTGCGGGTCCGGCACGCCGATCTCCGGATACGTCCGGTTGTTCAGCTCGCGGGTGAACTGGAAGCTGACCACGCGGGTGATGTCGCCCTGGAACGCCAGCACCTGCAGGTCGTAGAGCAGTCGCGCGTGATCGGCGAACATCTCGGGCACGCCGACCGGCCGTTCCAGATCGGGCATCGGGTTCTTCGACGCACCCGCCTCGGCCCGCTCGATCTGCCGCTCGATCTCCCGGATGCTGTCCAGATAGCCGTCTACGCGGGCCTTGTCGCCGCTCCCGACCGTACCCTTGAGCCTGGCGATGTCGGCACTGAAGGCATCGAGCAGACTCGCGCGACCGCGCAGCGCCTTCCGCCGCTCGGCCGGGGTGCCGCCCTCGCCGAACAGCCGTTCGAAGACCATGCGCGGATGGGCCTCCGAGGGCAGCGGTGTCGTGGGTGACGACCACGACAGGTTGTTCTGATACACGCAGGCGTAGCCGTTGTTGCAGACCCCGGCCAGCGGGTTCAAATCCATCGCGAGCTCGAGCGACCGCAGTGGCGTGTCTTGCCCGATCTGCTGCGCGGCGATCTGGTCGGCGGTCGTGCCGAGAAAGTAATCCGAGCTCTCTGTGTGCTTCGCGAACGCGGCGCTCAGAAAACCGGAATTCGACGTGTCGTGCGTGCCGGGATAGGAGTTCTGGAGCTCCATGTTGGTGATGACCGTGAGCTGCTCCTTCACCGGCTCGAGCGGGCTGAGGCACTGCGTGAGGTGCCCAAGCGCCCCCCGGCCCTCGGGCGTCCAGCGATCGTGATCGCAGCCCATCGGCACGAAGAGATACCCGAGCCGGCGAACGGCGCGCGCCGGCGTCTGCGCCAGGGCGGTCATCGCCGGAATCATGGCGTCGAGCAGCGGCAGCGCCAGGGTGGCCTGAGCCCCCTTCAGGAACGTCCGCCGCGACAGCGCCTTCTTCGTGATGATCATGTCGAGTTCCTCATCTGAAACGGCACGCTCTTGACTATCCCAAGAATCAGCGACGAGAAGCGGTAGTCGTCCGCCTCCGTCTCTCGCAGAATCGTGCGCACGGCCGGCGCATCGTAGTACTCGACGCCCCGTCCCAGCGCGAACGTCAGCAGCTTCTCGGTCACCCGGCCGGCGAACTGCTCCGGCCGGCTCAGCAGCCCGGCTTCGAGCCCGTCGACGCCCTTGAACTCGCCCACGCCGGGCAGTCCGCCCGAGGCGTCCATTGCACTGATGTCACCGCTGTGGTCACGCCAGCGCCCGACCGCGTCGTAGTTCTCGAGCGTGAAGCCGACCGGGTCGATCGTGCTGTGGCAGCTCGAGCACACCGGATTGGTGCGATGCTGTGCCAGCCGCTCGCGCATCGGCAGACCCGCCCGCACCGAGTTGTCTTCGAGCGCCGGCACGTTGGCGGGCGGCGGCGGCGGCGGCGCGCCGTAGATGTTGTCGAGCACCCACTTGCCGCGAATGACCGGCGAGGTCCGCGTTGCATAGGAGGTCACCGACAGGATGCTCCCCTGGCGAAGCAGCCCACCGCGCTTGCTGTCCTCATCGAGCGCGACACGCCGGAACCGGCTGCCGTAGACTCCGGACACGCCGTAGTGCTTCGCCAGCCGCTCGTTCAGGAACGTGTAGTCCGCCCGGAGTAGGTCGAGGACGCTGCGATCCTCGCGCAGCACGCTGTCGAAGAACAGCTCCGTTTCCTGCCGGAACGCCTGCCGCAGGTTGTCATCGAAGTCCGGATACAACCGCGGGTTGGGGCTGACCGCGTCGAGGTTTCGCAACATCAGCCACTGGCCGGCGAAGTTCGCGGTCAGCGCTTCGGACCGCGGGTCGGCGATCATCCGCCGCACCTGCCGCTCGAGTTCCGCCGGGTCGCTCAGCACGCCACGCTCGGCGACCCTCAGCAGCTCGTCGTCGGGAATGCTGCTCCAGAGGAAGAACGAGAGCCGTGACGCCAGCTCGAGGTCCGTGACCGCATAGGGCGTGTCCGGTGTCACCCCGGCCGGATCCGCCTCGACCCGCACCAGAAACTCCGGACTGACCA
>JASLOY010000145.1 GCA_030745255.1 Vicinamibacterales bacterium | reverse complement strand
CGAAATCCTAACACTCGGGCTGGCACGCTCTCAGGGGGTCAGGTCAGTTGCGCTGACGCCGAGCGCCAGACACGCGCCGAGCATCTTCTTCTTGATGCCGGCGAAGTCGGCCAGGGCGCCGAGGACCGGCGCCAGAACCGCCACGACCGACAGGGCGACGAACGTGGTCGCGGCGAAGCGAAAGCTGGCTGCGGCCGGCTCGAGCTCGGCGGCAGCCACCGAGGGGAAGTAGATCGGAAACACCGCCGTGACCACCGTCGCCATAAAGGCCGAGTTGGCCCAGTCGTACATGGCCCAGGCGCGGAGCTCGGGGCGGTGCAACCCGACGCGCTCGAGGGGTGAGGGTCTGCTCATGACGACCGCGATCAGCCAAGGTCTACCACAGGTCTCAGGAGGCGGCGGCCTTTGCGGCATCGTTCAGCGTGAGGGGCTCCGGGGTTTTCGGTCCACATTGATGAGGGGCTCCGGGGATTTCGGTCCGATCTGGGAGTGAGAATACGGCAAGATCAACCTGGGCGAAGGGGGTCTTGCGGTGAAGCGAAAACGGTTTTCGGTCGAGCAGATCACGACGGTCTTGAAGCAGGCGGAAACGGGCATCCCGATTGGGGAGCTGTGTCGCCAGGTCGGGATTGCGGAGCAGACGTTCTACCGCTGGCGCAAGGTCTACGGCAACCTCCAGCCGAGTGAGGCCCGCGAGTTGAAGCAACTCCGGGACGAGAACACGAAGTTGAAGCGGCTGGTGGCCGACCTGACGCTGGATAAGGTCATGCTGCAGGATGTCGTTAAAAAAAAGTGGTGAAGCCCGTCACACAGCGCGAGGTCGTCCAGTATTTGACCGACCGCTACACGGTCAGCGAACGGCGGGCGTGTCGGACGGCGCGGTTCTGCCGCTCGAGCCTGCGCCATCGGAGTACGCGCGATCCACTCCTGGCCCTCCGGCAGCGGATGCGGGAAGTCGCCCACGCGCGCATCCGTTACGGCTATCGACGGCTCCTGGTCGTGCTGCACCGGGAAGGCTGGGACATCGGCAAGCATCGGTTCTATCGCGTGTATTGCGAAGAAGGCCTGGCGTTACGGCGCAAGCGACCCTGGCGGCACGCCACGGCGGTGCATCGGGAACAACGCCGGCCGCCCTCGACGCGCAACGACATCTGGAGCATGGATTTCGTGGCTGACGAGCTCACGGACGGCCGGCGATTCCGGGCCCTCACGGTGATCGATCTGTTCACCCGGGAGTGTCTCCTGGCGGCCGTCGGCATTTTCGGCGTGGTGACTCGGTCGCTGGCCCAGCGTTCCCGAGAACTGGCCATCCGGATGGCGCTGGGCGCGGATCCCGGCGGGTTGAGATCGCTGGTCATGAAGAGAACGCTGACGACCGGGGCGATCGGCGTGGGAGCCGGACTGATCGCGGCGAGCTGGGGAGGCAGGTTCGTCCAGAACTACCTCTTCGGGGTGCCGAGTTTCGACCCGCTCAGCTATGGAATGGTGACGCTGGCGGTCCTGCTCGTCTGCTCGGCTGCGGGCTACCTACCCATCCGAAAGCTTCTCCTGCTTCAGCCGGCTAGCCTGCTGAAGGCAGAGTGAACTCCTGATTCCGACTGGCGTGTTCCCCGCGTAGAGCCCGAATACCGCCCGATCGCATCTAGAAGCGGAACAGCCGGGTGACCTTGACGATGAAGGCGCGGTTCACCAGGTCCGGGAACCGCTCGCCCAGCGTATCCCGCTGCTCGTTGTACACCACGAAGAGCTCGCTCCCGGGCTGGTACTCCCAGCGCAGGCGCGCGTTGGTCGAGACCCTGTTGCTGGCCGAGTTGTACTGCACCAGTGCGCTCACGAACGATCGGGCCGACATCGCGTAGGTGACCCGCGTGCTTAGCAGGTTGGTGGTGAAGTCACCCTCGGCCAACTCCACCATATTGAGAGAGTAACTGGGCTCGAGCGAGAACTGGCTGCTCAGCCGTACCGCTCCACCCGACGCGCCGAGGGTCGTCTTGTGACCGGTGTAAAAGGTGCCGTGGCTGGCTGAGAAGTTGGCCCGCACACGCCGCTGCTGCGCCATGTCGTACGAGACCTGCACGTCGTCGAACCCGTAGCCGCCCACCGGCAGGGTGACGCCAGGAGCGATCTCGAAGGGCTCGGGCAGGAACTCGTAGCTACCGGTATAGGTCACCGTCGCCGTGTCGTCGTTGGCCAGCTCCGCCGAGAACGCGCCCGTCTGCTCACGGGTCTCGAGGACGCCGGCGCCGTTCTCGATGTAGTTGAGCGAGGCGATCCAGCTGAACTTCCTGACCGACGCGATCCCCGCCGGCCGCGGGCTGAAGCGGAGCTCCCCGAAGCTGCGCCGCATGTCACGCCGACGGGTGAAGCCGACCTCGGGATTGAAGTTGGCGCCGACGGCGAGATGCTCGAGCTGGACCCCATAGCGATCAGCGTTGTAGTCGAACTGCGCGCGGTAGCTGACGTCGTCCTCCGACAGACCCTCGCTCTCGGTGCGCGCCCAGTAGGTGTTGATCGTCACGTCGTCGGAGAATCCCAACGTGCTGTCCAGGCCGTACGCGTAGTTGGGGCCGCCGCCGCTGCTGTCGACCGAGCGCGCCGTCGCCATCATCCCGATGGTGCTCCGACGCAGGATGTCGCGCCTGAGTCGCACGACCGAGAAATTGGTCGCGGCAATGCCTGCCTCCTTCACCTCGTCGGCCTGAATGTTGATCAGCCCGAGACTGAACGGCCCGACGCGGCCCGTCGCGCGCCCGCCGGCACGGAGCGGCACCTCCAGTCCGTCCTCGAGGCCGATGCGCCGGCTGTAGAAAAGAATGGGTGCGCCCCCGCCCGCACCGCCGCCGCTCACCGGCACGCCCCCGAACGAGAACGTGCCGGCGTTCTCGAGGAAGAACTCGCGCTTCTCCGGAAAGAAGAGGCTGAACCGCGTGAGATTCACCTGCTCCTCGTCCGCCTCCACCTGCGCGAAATCGGTGTTGAGGGTGAAGTCGGCGGTGAGCCCGTCGGTGATGCCGACCTTCGCGTCGAGGCCGACGTCGGCCGAGAGGTCATCGACGGCGCTGGGGACGTCGGTCGTGGCGCTCGAGGTCAGGAACGGCTTCAGCTCGACGGTCCGGGAGCTCGGCGGCGCTTCGATGCCGACGAGCGTCGCGCTGAGTGAGTGTAGATGAAGCGCGGACTGGCCCCGCGCGGGCGGCAGTTCGGTGAGGAACGAGATCTCGTTGATCGACCGGCTGGGCCGCAGCACCTGGAGCCCCCAGGTCTGCTGCCGGCCGGGTCCGTAGCGGAGCGATTTGAACGGGATGACCGCCTCCAGCGTCCACCCGCCGTCGAAGCGGTCCGTGGCCACCGCCCAGACCGGGTTCAAACTGCCGTTCCACTGGCTCTCGTTGGTCGACTGGCCATCGTGTCGCGCCCCCAGGGCGTTGGCGTGGAACACCAGCGCGTTGCGTCGATCGCGGAAGGTATCGAAGCTGAACCCGACGATGTCGTTACCGCTCCAGAGGTTGTCGCGCCGCATCTCGGTCGTGACGATCTCCATGTCCGAGTCCCACGCACGCGCAGCCATGTACAGGTTCTCGTCGTCGAACATGATCCAGAACTCGGTCTGGTCGCGCGCCGGCGCTCCAGGACTCGGCTCGATCTGGATGAAGCCGGACGCCGGCTGCACGCGCTGGTAGTGGGACTCGTCGAGGGTGCCGTCGAGGGTGAGCGGCGACTCCAGTCGCACGGCCCTCACGGTGACCGAGCCATCCGCCCCTCGGACCATAGTCTCCGGGAGGACGGGTACGGTAGCCGTCTGCGCGACCAGGGGCACCGGCGTCAGGGCGAACGAGGCGGCAAGAATGGCAAGCAGGCGGCGCATGACAGCCCAACGATCGTAAGACGGTCGGCGAACCGGAGCCGTTTCTGTTCCTGGATAGGACGAGGTCAAGGATCGCTCAGCATAACCCGAACGTCGGCCTTCTAGCGCCCCTTCACACCCTCGCCGGGTATACTCTTCCCGTCCAGATGGCATTAGAGGTGGGCAGCCGCCTCGGCGTCTTCGAGGTCACGGGCCGTCTCGGCGAAGGCGGGATGGGCGTCGTCTATCGGGCGACCGATACCAGCCTGAACCGGGACGTGGCCTTGAAGGTGTTGCCCGACGCCTTCGCCGAAGACAGCGAACGACTCGCCCGGTTTCAGCGTGAGGCACAAGTCCTCGCCTCGTTGAACCACCCGAACATCGCGCAGATCCACGGCCTCGAACAGAGCGGCGACACGCGGGCGCTGGTGTTGGAACTGGTCGAAGGCCCGACGCTCCAGGATCGGATCAGTCAAGGCCCAATCCCGCTCGACGAAGCCCTGCCCATTGCCCGACAGATCGCGGAAGCCCTCGAAGCCGCTCACGAGCAGGGGATCATCCACCGTGACCTGAAACCCGCCAACGTGAAGGTCAAGGACGACGGGACGGTGAAGGTGCTGGACTTCGGCCTGGCGAAGGCGCTGGAGCCTGAGCAGACCCAAGCCGAAGCCGCGAACTCCCCCACGATGACGATGACCGCGGCCGCCACCAAGATGGGCGTGATCATGGGGACGGCGGCCTACATGGCGCCCGAGCAAGCCAAGGGCCGCCGGGTGGACAAGCGGGCCGACATCTGGGCGTTTGGGGTGCTGCTGTTCGAGATGCTGACGGGGCGACAGGCGTTCGGGGGGACGGACATCTCCGAGACACTCGCGGCGGTCCTCCGACAGGAGATGGACTGGACCGAGTTGCCATCGGGAACACCGCACTCGGTTCGACGGCTGTTACGACGGTGCTTGGAACGCGACCATCGACGGCGCTTGCCAGAAATCGGCACGGCCCGTCTCGACATCGACGAAGCGCGTGACGCGCCCGAACCATCCGCGGTCGCCGCGAACGCACCCGTCGCGCAGCCTGCCCTCTGGCAGCGCCCGATCCCGGCGTTGCTCGGTCTGCTCGCCTCGGTGATCGTTGTCGCCGTGGCCGTCTGGGGTCTCTTAGGTCCCGAACCTTCTCCCCAACATGTGACTCGACTGGGTATCACCCTGGCTGAAGGTGAGAATTTTTCGAGCCCCGGTCGCCACGTCGTCGCGATCGCGCCGGATGGCAGCTACGTCGTCTATACGGCTAATGGCAGCCTCTGGCTCCGACCCGTGGGGCGCTTGCAGGCGACGCTGATGTCGGGAACCGAGGGCGCTTCCGAACCGTTCGTCTCAGCCGACAGCCAGTGGATCGGCTTCTGGTCGGGCGGCCAGCTGAAGAAGGTGGCCGTGAGCGGCGGCGCGGCGGTGACGTTGGCCGAGACTGACGCTCTGTTTGGCGCGAGTTGGGGAGACGACGACAGGATTCTCTTTGGTCAAGGAAGTGAAGGTATCTGGCAGGTGCCGGGCTCCGGCGGCACACCAGAGGTCGTGATCGAGGTCGACAGCTCCGGGCGGGGGCACGGACCGCAGATGCTGCCGGGCGGCGAGTGGGTGCTCTTTACGTTTCGACCGGCGAACACGGCGGTCTGGGATGAATCGCAGATCATTGCCCAGTCACTTGCGACCGGGGAACGGATGGTCCTGATTCAAGGTGGGAGAGATGGGCGGTACCTGCCGACTGGACACCTGGTCTACAGCGTGAACGGCGTGGTGTTTGGCGTGGCGTTCGACGCCGACACCCGGCAGGTCATTGGAGGCGCAGTCCCCCTCATAGAAGGGGTCAGGGACAGTGGCAACACCGGCGCGACCCAGTTCAGCGTCGCGAACAACGGGTCGCTCGTGTATCGCCCCGGCAGGCCTTCGGGCGGTGCCCAGCGCGCCATCGTCTGGGTCGACCGAGACGGAACACAAGTACCGCTCTCGTTGCCCGCACGTCCCTACTACGGTGTGAGCCTCTCGCCGGACGGCGCCCGTGTGGCCGTAGGCAGCGAGGACGCGAATGTAGACGTGTGGGTGGGAGAACTGGCTCGGGGTTCACTGGCAGGGGTCACGACGGACCCGGCCGTAGATAGCAAGCCCCTCTGGAGTCCCGACGGGCAGTCGGTGGTGTTCGAGTCGCTACGCGGCGGCGCGCCCGCTCTGTACCGAAAATCAGCCGATGGGACAGGGGTGGCCGAGCACCTGTTTTCCTTCGATGGCGAGACGGCGACCATTGCTCCGTATGAGTGGACACCCGATGGCACGGCACTCGTCGTGGTCGTCGACAGTGGGACAGATCCTGACATCGGCCTCATCTCTCTCGACCCATCAGGCTCTTGGGAACCACTTGTCCAGACGGAGGCGGTCGAATGGGCCCCGGCAATTTCGCCAGATGGGCGATGGATCGCCTATACCTCGAACGAGACCGGCCTGACCGAGGTCTACGTGCAGCGCTTTCCTGACATGGGCGATCGGCGGGCGATTTCGATCGGCGGCGGGTTCGCGCCGACGTGGTCGGCCGACGGCCGCGAGTTATTCTACTTGCGCGCGCCCAGTGGCCCGCCGGACGGCATGATGCAGGTCGCGATCGAGAGTGATGCGACGACGCTGACGGCCGGGCAGCCGGAAGAGTTGTTCGAATGGCCCTACTACAGTCGGATCGGGCGCGAGCGACGATACGATCTGTCTGACGACGGTCGGTTTCTCACGGTTGGGAGTGACGCAGCAGCGACAACGGAGGCCCCGGCGTTCGACCTGGTGCTCGTCCTCAACTGGTTCGCCGAACTCCAGGCGCGGGTGCCGACGGGGCGGTGAAGGTGTCGTGAAACTGGGAGAGCGATCGACAGGCAATCGACCAGCGGGTTGCGTGATGCGTGCTAGATGTGGATGGAGAGAGGTGGGGTGGATTTCAGTATAGACGGCACCGTGGCCCAATCCGCCCGCCTGACACTTGCGAAGAGTGAGACCGTGTGGGCGTCGAAAGGGTCGATCATCGCCTATGCCTCCGGCCTGAAATGGGACGTCAAGGTTCCGGGGGGGCTGGCCGGCGCACTCAAACGGTCGCTGTCGGGCGAAGGGATTACGCTTGCCTACATTGAGGGGACCGCTGGCGAGCAAGTCGTGACGCTGGGCGCCAACGCACCCGGACACATCCATGAGTGGGACTTGGAGACGGGTGGTCCCGTCTTGACGACGCGCGGGGCGTTTCTCGCCGCCTGGGGGGCAGGAATCAACATCACCGTGGCGGTCGCCCGCCGGCCGGGCGCCGCGTTGTTCGGTGGGGCTGGGCTGGTCCTCCAGCGCATCGAAGGCAGCGGTACCGTTCTCATTCATGGGAGGGGAGATTTCAGGCAAGC
Organism: Vicinamibacterales bacterium; assembly: GCA_030745255.1. Taxonomy (GTDB): domain Bacteria; phylum Acidobacteriota; class Vicinamibacteria; order Vicinamibacterales; family UBA8438; genus NP936. The sequence continues at coordinate 826 of JASLOY010000145.1, read as the reverse complement.
GGAGCTCGCCCAGGGCGAAGAGCTTCGCGTCAGCACGGGGAACCTAGCGGCGTTTTCGGCAGCCGTCGACTACAACGTCGAAACCGTCGGTTCCTTACGAAAGACATTCTTCAGCAAGGAAGGGTTGTTCATGACCCGGTTGACGGGCCCCGGAACGGTGCTGCTTCAGACTCTGAAACCCGGTAGTGGGGGCCGCTCTCAGGCGTCCTGACTCGACGTCTCGGTTTGTAGGCGGTCGCACACGCTGTTCTTGAATCGGTTTCATCAGGAGGCAGCTATGCGCGTGCTGGATGCCACAATCAGTGTTTTGCTCGTGTCCGGGTACGTCCTAGCGACTCCGACCGCCCAGACTGAGCGCCGGCCCGCTGTCGCCACGCCCGAATGGCCCGGATGGGGCGGACCTCAACGCAACTTCACCAGCGACGCCACCGGACTCGCGACATCGTGGCCGTCAGGTGGTCCGAGACAGCTCTGGAGCCGACCGCTTGGCGAGGGACACTCCAGCATCATCGTCGACGGCGAACGCCTCTACACCATGTACCGACCGCCGACCGGTGTGAGGAATCGCTGGAGCGCCGAGGAGGTCGTCGTTGCGCTCGACGCCGGGTCAGGTAGGACGATCTGGGAGCACAGATTCCCGTCGTCACTCGAAACCATGAATTTCAGCCGCGGCGCCGGCCCGCACTCCACACCTCTCATCGTCGGCGACCGTCTGTTTGCCGCAGCGACCGACAAGCAGTTCTTCGCGCTCGACAAGACATCAGGCAAGGTTCTGTGGTCGCACAGCTTTGTCAACGAGTACCAGGCACCACCGAACCAGATGCGG
>JASLOY010000144.1:7771-8146 GCA_030745255.1 Vicinamibacterales bacterium | reverse complement strand
GCGGTCGAGGTCTTCGGCCACCGCGACGAGCGCCGCCGCCTTCTGGGTCCCCTCCTCAACGACTGAGAGCTTGGCGCTGATGGCATCCATCTTGGAATCGAGCACCGGGATCTGGCGCCGGAACTCGTCGGTTCGCTGCAGGAACCCTTCAAAGGCTTTCTTGTCGACCCCCAGCGTCTCGACCGTCTTGCTGACCGCGGCGTGGGTCTTGTAGAACTCCTGAATCTCCTCGCGGAGCACGTCGAGGCTCTCGCGGCTCTTCTCGAGTGCGTCGAATTGATAGCTCGTACGTTTACTCAGGTCGTCCACCTGCGCCAGCCGCTCACGCAGCGTCTCGAGCTCTGCCTGCTTGGTCTGGAGGTCGTCCGCCTGATC
>JASLOY010000144.1:0-7761 GCA_030745255.1 Vicinamibacterales bacterium | reverse complement strand
GACACACGCTTCTCGAGCCCCTCGGTCCGCGTGTCCAACGCCGCGATGTCCTTCTCCCGATCGAGTAGCCGACCGATGCTCTGTTCCGTCGTGCCCAACTCACTCTGCAGCGATCTGACACGCTGGTCGAAGGAATCCAGCTCCTTGCGCTCGACCGTCAGGCGCTCGAAGTATCCGCGGACGAAATCGGTCAGATCGGCCCGCCCCTGTTCGAGCTTGGCGAGCTCTTGGGTGAACAAGTCCTTCGACTTGGTGGCCTGGTCCAGCCGCCCGGCGACATCGGCCGCCAGTTCTTCGATGCGGTTCACGGTCTCTTCGACCTGCGCTGCCTGCCCGCTGCCCTCATTGAGCTTGGCGACCTGCACATCCATGTTCCAAACCATCTCGTTCAGACGATTCGACTCGACGACGGCGTGCTCGACCGTGTGCTTCTGATTGTCGAGCACCTTGATCTTCTGCAGCACGTGCTCGGCCAGCGAGTTGAGCGTCGCCAGGCGTGTCTCTGTGCTCTTGCTCAGCTCGTGCATCTCCGCCAGGGGCCCAAGCTTCTTCTCCACGTCCTTGACCGCCTCGGTGGTCCCCGTCACCTGGTCGCCGGTCTCCCGCAGAGAGTCCTTGAGTCGCGCGTGGTCCTGGGTCAACTGTCCCGTCAGACCACGCAGGCGGTCGAAATCGCCCTTGAGCGCCGCCGTCTTGCTTGCCGAGTCTTCCACCTCCCGCAGCCCCACGCGGAGCCGTTCCCGAGCCTCATCGAGTGTGCTCTGCTCCTTCTTCATCGCATCGAGCAGCGCGACATTCTGGATGGCCTGCGCCGAGAGCTGCTGCACCTCATGCCGATGCTTCTGCAGCTCGGCATCCGGGGCGAGCAACCGCTTGGCAATCTCCTCGGCCTGGCTCACGCCGCTACGCAATGTCTCGACCCGCGTGCCGATGTCCTCGACGCCCGAGGCGCGAGCCTCGATCTTCGACAACCGCTTCACGAGGGCGTCCATTTTTCCTGAGGTGCCGCCGGCTCGGTCGTTGACGTCCTGGAGCGACTGCCCCATCGTTGAGAGCTTCGACCCCTGCATCTCAACCTGGGTCAACATCGTGCTCAGGGCCGCCCGCTCCTCCCGTGCCTTGCCGATGAGCTCCTGCAACTCGGCCACTTGCGCCTTGGCCGACGTCCCTCCTCGCCAGTGCCACGCTTCTTGAACGCATCCAGCATGTCAGACTCCCAGTTATGGCCTGTCCGGGCGAATCATCGGCCCAGAGCCGTCGACAGAATAGCCCCGCCGCCCACGCCAGGCAACCCCCGCCGCGTGGCTGCCATCACGTCGGCGCGCAGGTCACGAGACATCGCTGAGCACCCGGGTCGCATGCGCAATGTAGTGCAACCCGGATGCCAGTGTGACTCCCAATGCGGCGTAGATCGCGGCGTCGACGAACACAGACGGCTGCCCACGCCAGTTGAAATACATCGTCACGGCGGCAGTCAGGATGTAGACGAGCGTGGCCAACTTGCCCAAGATTGAGGGTTGAAACGTCCGACGCCCAATCGACAGATTCACGATCGCGACCGTGACCACGATAATGACATCACGACTGATCACCAGCACCGTCAGCCAGAGCGGCAGCCGGTTGGGCAGGTCGAGCGCGGGAGAGGTGAGGACCACGAAGGTGGAAATCAACAGCAGCTTGTCTGCCATCGGGTCGAGCAGCGCGCCCAGCGTGGTGCGCTGCCCCCACCAGCGTGCGAGAATCCCGTCGAGCGCGTCGGTGAGCCCGGCAACCACAAACACCACCAGCGCCCAGCCGTTCAGCCCATACAGAACGAGTATCACCAGCGCTGGAATCAGCAGCATCCGCAGCAGCGTGAGCTGATTGGCGACTGTCAGTGCCGACATGCCGCCGGGCTACCGCCCGCCCCCCACCAGGCCACCAAGCCGTCCGAGTGCCGTCATCGCCTCGGTGCCAGCGACCGCGCGTCCTGGTTGAAATGTGTTCTCCTCGAGCGGCTGCAACACCCCGGCCCCGACCGCTTCCGATGCGGCGGAATAGCTCAAATGCCCTGGCCCCAGGTCGGAGAAGCTGGCCCGCGAGCCAGCCGTCGGCGACACCCTCCCATCGGCAGGGAGCCGGAGCAGCCGCACCACGATCTGCGCCAGATCCGCCCGTGATACAACTCGCTCCGGCTGAAACATGTAGTTGGCATCTACCTCCATGATGCCGGCCCGCGCGACGGCGATCAGCCAGTCGTAGGCCCAGTGGTCGCGTGCATCGGTGAGAATCGCCGTACGGCTCTCGGCCGCCTCAGCCAATAGTGTCTCGAAACGCGCTCCGATCAACGCCGCGAGCTGCCCTCGCGTGATTGCCTCGGCGGTTTCAATTTCACCGTACTCGGGCGGGAAACTCGCCTCGCGACGCAGCGCCTCCAGACTGGCCAGCCGCCGCACGATGTCCTCGCCTGGCTCGACCGCATCGGCCCGCAGCAACGCCTGCTCCGCCCGATCGAGCTCTCCCCTGGCGATATAAATCTCAGACATCATGACCCAGGCGGCCCCCGCGTCCGGCTCCAGCTCCACGGCGCGCTCCAGGTGCCCGAGCGCCGCATCGGTGTCTGCCTGGCGGCGCTCGACGTCGGCCAGCTCAACATACAGGAAACTGCTCTCCGGGGACGCCGCGATCACCCGCTCGTAGGCTGCCCTGGCGTCTGCGTCTCGCCCAGCCTCACTGGCCGCGCGCGCGAGCGCCACCTGGTCCATCAGGGCGGTGAACCCCAACTCCGCCACACGCCGGCGCAGCGCTGTCAGACTCGGGTCCGCCGCCAGCGCCGCCTGGAAGCTCGCGATTGCTTCGTCAACCCGGTCGCTCACGAGCAACGCCTCGCCGCGCCCGAGAAGCGCCGGCAGGTAGGCAGGCGACAGCGTCAGCGCGCGGTCGAACCACGCCACCGCCTCGTCGGCCTCCCGACGCGCCAGCTCAACGAACCCGAGACCCGCACCCGAAGGATGGAACCCAGGCTGCGCTTGCAACGTGGCCGCGAACAAACGTGTTGCCTCGTCGAGATCGCCGGCCTGGAGGAACAGCCAGGCCCGCTCGTGCTCGGTTGCGGCACGCGTGCCGAGCAACTCCTCTGGAACGGTGGGAAATGGATAGGTCGGGTAAGCCGGCGTTGTGACGACCGGTAGACGTGTGGCGCAACTGGCCAGAACGCAACCACACAGCAGCACGATGCTTACCGCGTGCAGCCTTCTCATTCGTGCATCACGCGAGCGATTGTAGCACGCAGTCCCACGACACCGACCCGTCCCGCAGCAGGTCGGGTTCCACGCCACGTGCGTCCACGATCGTCGAAGGGGCGCCTGTCAACCGACCCGGATAGTCGAGCACCAGGGCGACTTCAGCTCCCAGTTGCGCACTCACTTCGTCGCCGGTGGCCGCCGGTGTCATGCCGCCCCGGTTCGCGCTCGTGGCGGTAATCGGATGCCGATGCAGTTCGGCCAGCCGACGTGCATCCGTGGACCGCGGCACTCGCACCGCCAGGGAGCCATCGGCTGCATGGATCGCCGGCACAAGCACGGCCTCGGGCTCGAAGACAAGCGTCAAGGGGCCGGGCCAGAACCGCCCGGCCAGCTGGCGTCCCAACGGCGACAAGGGTCCGAGACAAGACTCCACCTGCCGTAGGTGCGCGGCGATGAGCGTCACCCCGTCGCCCTGCCCCCGCCCCTTCAGTCGACACAGTGAATCCACTGCGGCCGCCTGCCTCGGGTCGACCGCGAGTCCGAAGAGCGTGTCGGTGGGATACGCCACGATGCCCCCGCTGGCCAGCACCTCAACGGCCTCGTGGAGCAGCGCCTCGTCAGCTGGGCACATCACCCGTCTCGGTGGAACGCCGGACCCTCACCCCGGACGTTCAGTCGACGAACAGCGGGGTTACGACGCTGGTCGGAATGGCTTGGCTGTCAGCATCTTCGAAGACGAACGCGTCGATGGCATACGCCCCGGCCTCGGCACTCGTGAAGCGGAGCGGTACGGCGAACCGGCCGCCGTTCACCCTCGCCTGCGCCGTCTTCGCCGTAGCCGGAGCATCGCCGAATCGCACGGCCCGGAGAATGATGAACTGGTAGCTGCCCGGCAGTGTCGCCGTGTCGATCCTACCTCTCAGGGTGACCGACGCCCCTGAGACGAGGCGACTCGGCACCGGGGGATCGAACACGAGTCCACGCCAGTCACGCGCCCCGAACGCCACGTCGCTGACCTGTAAAGTCTCAGTCACCTTCGGGTTGCTACCGGCATCCAGTGTCTCGATGTCCGTTTCGAGCGTGACCCGGCCGCCAGTCGCTTCGAAAAAGGACCCATAGCCATCGAAGGACCGCGTGCCCGTGGGGGCCGACGCGCGCTGGGCGTAGAAGTTGTAGTAGTCCATCTCCTCCTGAGAGATGAGCTCGTCCGATACCACGATGAACGCCTGACGCCACAGGGTGAACGTCGGCCCGGTCCGGGTGCCCAGCGCGGCCATGATTTGGTTGATGTTCACCGTACGTTGCGCCCCAGTCACCGGCGTCCCGGCCGCGGGTGCGTCGGTCTCGGTCGATCTGAACTGCGCCTGGTCGGCGAACACGGTGACATCGGGAACCGCCGCCGCCTCGAGCAGCCCCATGCGATACAGCTGGAGTGGGTGAAACATGACCGGGGCCGACGTCAGCCTGATGCGATATAGGTCGATCCCGCCCGACTCGACCGACGGGACACGCTCGACCTCGCGCGACCCTTCGAGCACCGCGCCGAGCCAGGTCGCTCCCTCGTGAAGCAGCGGGGTATGGCGCTCGGGTTGACGGCCAGCCGACGCCACACCGGCGATGGCCGCCAGGTTGGTCTCGTCACCCCAGTGATGGCCGAGCTGGTGCACGGTCATCTCCTGCTGACCGGCGAAACCAGCTGCAAAGAGTTGGACCGACCGCAGCATTCCGCTCCCGTAGGCCGCCTGGTCGTCGAACAGTGCCGCGCCAATGCCCGCCACATCGTTCTTCACGTTGATGTTGAGCGCCCCATATGACATGAACGGCGATCGCCGCGGAATGAACGAGAGTGCGTGATAGGAGTCGGAAAAGTGCCGATAGAACGTCTCGGCCGCCTCCTCGAACTCGAACGCTCGAGGGCCATTCGAGACGCGGCTATCGCCGAATCCCGGGATCACGAGGTTGACGACATGGCTGGCATATTGGCCTACTGGCTCGTCCCCTGCTTGCGACGCCAACACCCGCACCATCGAGGTCGGCAGGCTCGAAGACGCCAACTTGAGCCAGACGGTGAGAAAGGAGGAGTCGACTGACGCGCCGTTCGGATCGGTGTCGTTCGAACCAGGCACCTCGAGACGCCCGAGTGGAACCTGTGGGCGATCGGTGCCGTGGGCGTAGACCAGCAGGTCGGCCAGAATCGAGCCGGGATAAGACCGGTCGAACACGCTCACCACACGGCCATCCACGGTCCGCGTGGTGCTCCGCGTCCAGCTCTCGGCGAGGACCCCTCCTGACAACGTCGGCACGTTGCGCCGAAACAGCGCCGTAGGCACATCACCGGCCACCTCGGCGATGACGCGGATGGTGCCGGTCTCCCCCGCGGTCAAGATCCGCGGGATGTGCTCGTAGACGAGCGGCGTGCCCTCCGACAGGGCCAAGGGTTGCCCGGAACCTGGTATGGTGCCAAGCACTGTCAGCACCACACCCGTGACGAGCATCCACCGACGTCGCACGCTATTCCTCACCACACCAGCAGCACGGTCGACCACTCCCCTCCTATTATCGGACGTCATACTCCATCAGACACCAAAACCGACCGCCACCTGGGCAGACTGCTCGATATGGCACACCCTCTCACCGCTACACGCGCACCAGATTTCAGGCCGCGACCGTCACGTGGGCAGTGTAAGCGTCGGTGATCCGGGCTCTGAGAAAAGACTTCTAGCGATGCGGTATCGAACCGCGCCCATGCGACAGTCGCCGCCGCGTCGTTAAAACCGGACCTTGACGTCCGAGCCCGGCCGCAGATGTATGGTGTCAATGAACTGGATGCGATGGGGCATGGTCTGCATGACCAGGGAACTGGTGCGTGTGCCGTCCCCAAAGAATCGCACCCCCCTCATCAACGTGCCGTCGGTGACGCCGGTCGCGGCGAAGACGATGTGCTTGCCACTCGCCAGCTCGGCTGCGCGATACACCCGCTTCATGTCAGTGATACCCATCATGCGGCAGCGCTCCTCTTTTTCTGGTGTGTCAACAACGAGTCGCGCCAGAATCTCCCCATTCAGACAACGCATGGCGGCCGCCACCAACACGCCTTCCGGGGCACCTCCGGTTCCGATCACGGCGTGCACTCCACTGCCTCGCACCGCCGCAGAGATGCCGGCCGAGAGATCGCCATCGCCTATGAGACGGATCCGGGCACCTGCCTCACGAATCTCCGCAATCAGCTGCCCGTGACGGCTCCGGTCGAGCACGATCACCACCAAATCCTCAACACGCCGGTTCAGACATTCCGCTATCGCACGCAGGTTGTCGGTCACAGGCGCGTCCAGGCTCACCGCATGTCTTGAGCTTGGTCCTACGACCAGCTTTTCCATGTAGAGGTCCGGCGCGTGCAACAGCCCTCCGCGCTCCGATGCGGCGAGCACTGCGATCGCATTCGGCGACCCGGTCGCGCATAGATTCGTTCCCTCGAGCGGGTCGACGGCGATATCGACCTCCGGGAACGGCCCCCCTGTGTTGCCCGTCGCCGCATGTGCCATGCCCACCTGCTCGCCGATGAACAGCATCGGAGCCTCGTCGCGCTCCCCCTCGCCGATCACGACGCGGCCGTTGATTGGCACGCGGTCCAAGATCTTGCGCATCGCCTCGACAGCGACCTGGTCCGAACCGTGCCGGTCCCCCTGCCCCATCGTCTGAGCGCACGCGATGGCCGCTCGTTCTACCACCGGCAGGAATGCCGCGCTCAAATCCACATCGATCTTCTTGTCGTTGCTGTCACTCATGCCGGTATCGCTTCTCCACAGGCCGACCGCGCCCACCGAGCGACCTCGCCCATCACCGCCGTGTCACACGAACCGGCGCTCCTTGATCGATCCCCATTCGCTCGACCGCGCTGGCGGCGTTGGCGGCAATCTCCAAGTGGTCGGTGCTCCCGAACAATGCACAGACCTCGTCTGCCGCAATGTCGGCGTACGTCTCCACCAATCGCCCGACCGTATGCCCCCCAACCTCAATCTCGATATCGCCCCCCGACGCCACGCGATCGAATGCCTTTCGGTCGATATTCGTGACGAGATTGCCAAACCGGTCACTTCGCAGCACCACACCGTGTATGCCGTCATCAGTTACCTCGATGACCGGGATGTCGAGCGAGAGGTAGTCGCCGACCCGACGGCCCAACGCCGACAGCTGAATCCCTTTGGCAAGCCAGGCTGCCGCTGGTGCGAATCGATCCCGCCCCTCGAAGGTGCGGCTGACGGTTGGCCTGGCGTATCGGCGCTCGGTCAATTCGACCACCTGCTTCGGGGGCGTCTGCTGAAACACGGCGGTCAACACGCCGTTGTCTGGCGCCACGAACCGATAGTCTCCCGTGTCGGCTGCCAGCCCCCGGCGGCCCGATCCGACCCCTGGGTCGACCACGACGAGAAACACAGAGCCGACCGGAAAGAATCGGCACGCGGCCGCCAATTCGAGCGCGGCGAACTGCAGGTCGTGGGGGGGGATGTCGTGCGAGATGTCGACCAGGGTCGCATCC
>JASLOY010000143.1 GCA_030745255.1 Vicinamibacterales bacterium | reverse complement strand
TGTCGGGGTGTCGATGGACACGGTGCAGCAGGTGGAGTCGCAGCTCATCATGCGGCACTACGACGGGTTCATGCGGAAGACCCGTATCAGGGGACGCCGAGGCTAGGTGAACGACGCGTGAGTAGTACGACACGGACACCGATCAATCTCGTGGTGCTTGGCGCGCCGGGGGCGGGCAAGGGCACGCAGGCGGTGGCCTTCGCCCAGCGGCACGGGATCCCGAAGATTTCGACCGGAGACATCTTGCGCGATGCGGTGCAGAGCGGGTCCGAGTTGGGGCAGCGCGCCAAAGCGACGATGGACGCCGGCGGTCTGGTCGATGACCAGCTGATTATCGCCATCGTGCGAGAGCGACTCGCGCGTCCAGATGCCGCCGGCGGGTTCGTGCTCGACGGCTTCCCGCGCACCGTGGTGCAGGCCACGGCGCTCGACGAGATCATGACTGTACACGGTGCACTCACCGTAGTCGACATCGCGGTGCCGGATGACGCGCTGGTCGAGCGGCTGGCGCGGCGCCGGGTGTGCGGGCAATGTGGGACGCCGGTGAGCGTCGCGGTCGGCGTGGCCGACGTGGCGATACCCCGATGCGAGAAATGTGGCGGCGAGCTGGTGCTCCGGAGCGACGATACCGAAACGGTGGTCCGGGAGCGGTTGCGAGTGTATGCCGAGGCGACCAGACCACTTGTCGACTACTACTCGAGCCGTTCGACGTTTCGTGCCATCGACGGGCATCAGGACCAGGCCGCCGTCTCGGCAGCACTGGCGGCGGCGGTTGCCGACGTGGTCGCCGGCGCGTCGGTCGGGAGCCCGGTGTTCGAAGGAGCCGCCGGATGATCGTGTGCAAATCGCCGGCCGAGCTGGAACGTATGCGTGTGGCCAACGCGCTGGTCGCGTCGGTGCTCGGAGAGCTCCGCCGGCTGGTCGCGCCGGGGGTGACCACCGAGGAGCTGGACACGGTCGCGGAACGACAGATTCGGGAGGCCGGTGCGGTGCCCGCGTTCAAGGGTTACCAGGGATTTCCGGCGACCCTGTGTGCGTCGGTCAATGAGGCGGTCGTGCACGGTATCCCGAATGCGACGCCGCTTGCCGATGGCGACATCGTCTCCCTCGACATGGGAGTGGTGCTCGACGGGTTCTACGGCGACTCGGCGATTACGGTGCCTGTGGGTTCGATTTCAGACCGCGCCGCCGATTTGTTGCGTGTGACACGAGAAGCGCTCGACTTGGCCATGGAGCAGGTGCAGGTGAGGGGCCATGTCTCCGACATCGGTCACGCCGTGCAGCGGCACGTCGAGGCGCATGGGTTCTCGGTCGTGCGCGAGTTCGTGGGCCACGGTATCGGCGCCAAGTTGCACGAGGAGCCGCAGATTCCCAACTACGGTGAGCCAGGTCGTGGGCCACGGCTCGCGGCCGGCATGGTGCTGGCGATCGAGCCGATGGTCAACATGGGGAAACCCTCGGTGAAAGTGCTTGGCGACGGGTGGACCGCGGTGACTCGGGATGGCAGCTTGTCGGCGCACTTCGAGCACACGGTGGCCCTAACCAGTGACGGACCGGAGGTGCTGACGCGGTCTGCCGCTGAAGAAAACGGATCTGTGGTGGCCCTGGAGGGGCGGGAGGCCGCGGCGCCGGAGCTGGCGTCTTCTCCCCGCAGCTGATGCTGATGCTAGTGCTAATGGTTGATGGCTGTGATCGATGACGGCGGGTGCCTGTCATGAGTGGTCCCGGCGACGCATATCCGGGAGTCGTGGTGGAACAGCTTCCGGACGCGCTGTTTGCCGTGCGGCTCGACGACTCGAACCGCCGGATCGTGGCGCACATCGACGGATCGCCGCGGCGCAATTTCGTGCGGTTGTTGCCGGGTGACCGCGTGACCGTTGAGTTGACGACGCAGAACCGGACGCGCGGGCGAATTACCCGTCGGGGGAGTGGGGCATGAAGGTTCGGACATCGGTGAAACGGATGTGTGACAAGTGCAAGGTCGTGCGGCGTCACGGAGTGGTGCGCGTGATCTGCCCGAACCCCAAGCACAAACAGCGGCAAGGGTGAGGTAGGACGATGGCTCGAATTGCAGGTGTCGATCTTCCACGAACCAAGCGCATCGAAACCGGGCTGACGTATATCTTCGGCATCGGAGACTATCGCGCTGGTGTGATTCTGAAAGAGGCCGGGGTCGACCCGGACGTGCGTATCAAGGACCTCTCCGAGGACGAGGTGCGCAAGATTAGCCAGGTCATCGAGGAACAAGGACGTGTCGAGGGTGATCTCCATAAGGAGATCACGATGAACATCAAGCGATTGATGGAAATCGGCTGCTATCGTGGCCTGCGCCATCGCCGCAATCTGCCCGTGCGGGGACAGCGTACGCAGACCAACGCGCGCACGCGCAAGGGGCCGCGCAAGGGCGCGGTGGCCAAGAAGCGGAGCACCTGATATCTGAATATCTGATGCTGATGTTTGATGCTCGCTGGTCTGGCCCGGGTGAGCATGAGGACGGTCGAGAAAGGACTGTTGGCGAATGGCAAAGCTGGAGACGGTCGACGCGTCGATTCCGCCGCCAAAGAAACCTGCGGGGAAGCGCAAGAAGACGTTCAAGAAGAAGCGTGAAAAGCGCGTTGTGCACCACGGCATCGTGCACATCCAGGCGTCGTTCAACAACACGATCATCACGATTGCAGACACCGAGGGCAACGTGGTGGCATGGTCGAGCGCCGGAGGCATCGGGTTCCGGGGTTCGCGGAAAGGGACGCCATTTGCGGCGACGCAGGCCGCGATCCGGGCCGGTCATGGCGCCAAGGCCGTACGGATGCGAAGTGTTGATGTCCGGGTGAAGGGCCCGGGTGGCGGGCGTGAGTCGGCGATCCGAGCCTTGCAGGCGTCGGTCGGCATGAGCGTCAAGTCGATCCGCGATGTGACGCCGATCCCGCACAATGGATGCCGTCCGCCGAAGCGACGTCGAGTATAGCTGGGAAGACTGTCGACGCGAGGAGAACGATCAGCATGGCACGATACGCAGGACCCGTATGCCGGCTTTGCCGGAGGGAGGGCATGAAGCTCTTCTTGAAGGGCGAGCGATGCTACGCGGAAAAGTGCGCCATCGAGAAACGCAACGTCCCGCCCGGTCAGCAGGGGCGTCGACGCCGTCCCCAAAAAGTGATGGGCTACGGCCTGCAGCTTCGTGAGAAGCAGAAGGTCAAGCGCACCTACGGCGTGCTCGAGAGTCAGTTTCGGCGCTACTTCGCCGCGGCCGAGCGTCAGCGCGGCATCACCGGCGAGACCCTCTTGCAGCTGCTCGAGCGCCGGCTGGACAACGTGGTCTACCGCCTCGGTTTGGCGACGTCGAGACCACAGGCCAGACAGCTCGTGCGGCACGGGCACTTCCGCGTGAACGGCAAACGCGCCGACGTGCCCTCGTATTCGCTCAAAGCCGGTGACGCCGTGAGCGTGCAGGAGCGCAGCAGCAAGAAGGCGTCGATTCTGTACGCGATAGAGGAGGTCAAGGGCCGTGGCATACCCGAGTGGCTCGTCTTCGACGCCGACGCCATGACCGGCAGGGTCGCCACGTTGCCGACTCGGGACCAGATCAACCTGCCCGTGCAGGAGCAACTGATCGTCGAGCTGTATTCAAAGTAGCCGAACACGTGTGCGCCGCCGGGCAATGGACCCGGCCGGTTCCGGAGAGAGAAAGGATTCACTCGATGTTGTGGAAAGGCTTCCAGCGACCCAAACGGCTGGAGTTCGACGCCGAGACGCTGACGGATCGGTTCGGACGGTTCCATGCGCAGCCGTTCGAACGCGGTTTTGGAACAACGGTCGGCAATGCGTTGCGCCGCGTCCTGCTGTCGGCCATTGAGGGGGCCGCAGTCACGAGCGTCAAGATCGACAACGTGCTCCACGAGTTTTCGCCGATTCCGGGTGTCGTGGAGGATGCGATCGATATCATCTTGAACCTGAAACAGATCCCGATAAAGTTGCACGCGGACAAGACGAAGACCCTCTATTTGCGGGTGGACAAGGCGGGTGAGGTCAAGGCGGCCGACCTCGAGACCGATGCCGATGTCGAGATCCTCGAGCCGGATCTGCATATCGCCACTGTGGCCGACGGCGGCTCGTTGCACATGGAAATGCGTGTGAAGCATGGACGGGGCTACGTGTCTGCCGACAAGAACTTCGACGAGGACCTGGGTATCGGCTGGATCCCGGTCGACTCGGTGCATTCACCAGTGCGCAAGGTCAACTATCAGGTGGAGGCCGCCCGACTGGGCCAAGCGACGGACTACGACAAGCTCACCGTCGATGTCTGGACGGACGGGTCGGTGACCGCACGCGATGCGATCTCGCTGGGTGCGAAGCTGGTGCGCGACCACCTGAGCATCTTCATCAATCTGGAAGAGCCGGTCGACACGCCGGCAGATCCGGATGCCGAGGCGGGGCAGCCGGTGGCGAACGAGCATCTCGACAAGAGCGTCGAGGAGCTGGAGCTCTCGGTTCGGTCGTACAACTGTCTGAAGAACGCGAACATCCAAACGATCCGCGAGCTCGTCCAGAAGACCGAGCCCGAGATGCTGCGCACGAAGAACTTCGGACGCAAATCGCTGAACGAGATCAAGGAGATCCTTCAGAGCATGGGGCTGGGTCTTGGCATGCGGCTCGACCAGCCCGCGGCGACAAACGTCGACGGCGCTGACGCCAGCGGGACCGAGGCGTAGAGTTTGGCACTCAAGTAGTCAGAAGTCAGAAGGAAGCTGAACGGCTTCGCCGGCTTCCTCGTCGTAGATCACGAAAGACGGTAGACATGCGTCATCGAGTAGCACACCGAAAACTGGGGCGCGTGACCGAGCATCGGCTGGCCACGTTGCGGAACCAGGCGCAGATGCTATTGCGCCATGAGCGAATCGACACCACCCTGGCGAAGGCGAAGGAGCTGCGTCCCTTCGTGGAGCGGCTGATCACGGTCGCGACGCGTGGCCGCGCCGACGGCGCCCACCCCCCGCGCGGGTTGCACGCGCGCCGCCTGGTGGCTCGAGATCTTGCCGACAAACAGGTGGCCGGCAAGCTGTTCGACACGATTGCACCCAGGTTTGCGTCGAGACCGGGTGGCTACACGAGGGTGCTGCATCTCGGGCGGCGGCAGGGCGATTGCGCGGAAGTCGCGCAGATCGAGCTCGTGGGTAGCGAGTACGACCCGAGCGAGGACCAGAGCACGGGGACGGCCGGAGAAGTGGCGGCGGGCGGATCCTCGTCTTCGTCCAAGGGAAGCAAGGGCGTCGGTGGCCGGTTGCGTGCGGCGGCGAAGCGGCTGCGGGGCAGTGGGAAGTCTGGAGAGACGAAAGGCTCGGCCCCGGCCAAAGCCGACCCCGATGCCGAGTAGCCACGCGAGTTTTTTCGAGCGTTGTACCTCGGTCTGTCAACTCGCCTGTTCGTCGTCCCCCTCTCCTCGCGCCGCTTTGGCCTCCGCGATCACCTTCTCCTGTATATGCGCCGGCACTTCTTCGTAGTGCGAGAATTCCATGTGGTAGGAACCGCGCCCACCTGTTGACGATGTCAGTTGCTGTTCGTAGGTCAGCATCTCGGACATTGGCACCTGTGCCTTGATCGATGTCGAGGCGCCACGCGTCTCCATCCCCCCAATCCGGCCGCGCCGGCCGTTCAGATCGCCCATCAGATCGCCGGCGAAGTCACTCGGCGCGTAGACTTCGACGCTCATCACCGGTTCGAGCAAGGTGGGTTTGGCGCGTGCCATGGCATCCCGGAACGCGAGCCGCCCGGCCATCTTGAACGACATCTCGTTGGAGTCGACCGGATGGAAAGAGCCGTCGAACAGCGTGACCTGGAAGTCGACCATGGGGTAGCCGGCCAGATAGCCCCGTTCCCTGGCCTCCCGGATCCCCTTTTCGACCGCGGGGATGAACCCACGCGGGATCGAGCCACCGAAGATTTCGTCAATAAACTGGAAATCTTCCCCTCGCTTGAGTGGCGCCACTTTGATTTTGCAGTCGCCGAACTGGCCGTGTCCGCCCGTCTGCTTCTTGTGACGTCCGTGCGCCTCGGTGGCGGCCTTGATGGTCTCACGATACGGGATGCGGGGCAGGTTGAGGTTGACCCCGACGCCGAACCGTCGTTTGAGCTTGGCGACCGTCACCTCGATGTGCAGCTGTCCCTGACCCGATAGCAGCAGCTGCGCAGTCTGCGGGTCGCGCGCATACCGGATCGTCGGGTCCTCCTCCTGCAACCGCTGCAACGCCGTACTGATCTTCTCCTCGTCGCCCCGGCTCTTTGGCTCGATGGCGTAGGAGAGCACTGGCTCGGTGAACTGAAACGGGCGGAATCGCCAGTCCGTGTCCTTGGCAGCCAGGGTGTCACCGGTACGCGTTTCTTTCAGCTTGGCGACGGCGCCCAAATCACCCGCCTTGATTTCCGCGACGCTGTCCTGTTCCTTGCCCTGCATCACGGTGACGCTGCCCACACGCTCGGCATTGCCAGTGCTGACGTTCTGAATCGTCGAGTCCGACTTCAAAGACCCTGTTGCCACACGGAACATCGTGATCCGTCCAGCGAAGGGGTCCGCGATCGTCTTCCAGACCAGTGCCGCGGTCCTGCCGTCGCCAGGGTCGTAGGAAGCCGGCTCGCCGCTGGTGGCATTGACCACGGGCAATGTCCGCTGTGCGGGGGAGGGCACGAAAGCGAGGATGGTATCGAGCAGTGGCTGGATACCGAGGTTGGCGGTGGCCGACGTGCACACCAGCGGGAAGACTTGACGGCCGGCGGCGGCGGTCTTGAGCCCGGCCTCTATCTCCTCCTGCGTGAGCGTTCCCGCCTCGAAGAACTTCTCCATCAGCTCGTCGTCCGCTTCGGCCACCAGCTCGATCAGCGCCTCTCGAGCTGCGCCGGCCGCCTCGGCCAACTCGGTCGGCACGTCGCCGACCGTGGGGGTGCCACGGCCATCGCCGCTGAACGTTATCGCTTTCATGGCGACGAGGTTCACCACGCCGCGAAAGTTCTTCTCTTCTCCAATTGGCAACTGGATCGGCACAATCGTGCGACCAAACGCCTCGTGGAGCGACTCGAGCGAGCGTGACAGACTCGCTCGCTCGCGGTCGAGACGGTTGAGCACGACGAGGCACGGCAGCCCGAGCTCCTCGGTGGCGGTCCACACCTTCTCAGTCAGTACTTCGGCGCCCGCGACGGCATCGATGACCAGGATCGCGGCATCGGCAACCCGCAACGCCGAGCGCGCGTCACTGAAAAAGTTCGCCATCCCCGGCGTGTCGATCAGGTTGATCTTCGTCTTGTTCCATTCGGCGACCGCCGTGCCCGCCGAAAGCGTGTGTTTGCGGGAGACCTCCTCTTCGTCGAAATCGGTCACCGTGGTACCGTCGTCGACCAGACCGAGTCTGTTCACCGCACCGGTATCGAACAGCAGTGCCGACGCCAGCTGAGTCTTGCCGGCACCGCTGTGGCCGACCAGCGCCACGTTGCGGATGTGATCCGCGTCGTAGACCTTCATAGCTCGACTATCCTCCTGGCGGATTCGGACCTCTGGCCCGACCCGCTCGCGCAGGGCGAAACCCCAATCCTATGCGACTCCGTGGCAACGCTCAAGGGGAGGGTGTCCCCGAGAAGTCAGAAGTCAGGAGTCAGAAGACAGAAGACAGAAGGAAGCCGGAGGGCTTCGCCAGTCTCAGCCTGGATGACACCCGCGCCGTCCCACACAGCGCCACGCCCCCCGCAGCTGAGTCGTTTCACCAGGCAGGCTGCGGGGCGGCTACTCGTAGCGAAGCGCCTCGATGGGATCGAGACTGGAGGCCTTGATGGCGGGGAACAGTCCGAACACGATGCCAACCGATGCCGAGAAACCGAGACCGAGTGCGAACGACCACCATGGCAGCGAAATCGGGAAGCCGGTGGCGTAGTGGACCCCGACACCGATACCGCTGCCCAGGAGAATGCCAATTACACCGCCCACCGCCGTCAGGAACGACGCTTCGAGCAGGAACTGCCAGAGGATCTCTTTCCGCTTCGCGCCGATCGCCCGGCGGGTACCTATTTCGCGTGTGCGTTCGGTGACCGAGATGGTCATGATGGCCATGACGCCAATGCCGCCCACCATCAGCGCGATCGACGAAATGACGACCAGCGAGAGAAACGTCGCGCCACTAATCTGGTCCCACAACGCGAGAATCGCGTCCTGGGTCA
>JASLOY010000142.1 GCA_030745255.1 Vicinamibacterales bacterium | reverse complement strand
CTGGTCGGTGAGTGTTAACAACCAGCCGACGGAGATCTCGTTTTCGGACGTCCCTGCGTATTTCGCGAGTCCGTACCTGGACACCGCAAACGGCAACACGCCGCCGACGCTCATGCTTGGTGCCAATGGTGACGAGCTCACGGGCCCGATATCCGATGTGGCGGCCAGCTACACGACCACCGTGGGGGAACCGTTGACGCTGCTGGCGAGCGCGAGCGATGCGGTGATCGAGGGAGACACGAGGGAGAGCGATGCCGATGATGACGATGACAGCCCTCGAAGGCGTCCGCGTCGCGCGCCGCTCAGCGTCACATGGAAGAAATACCGCGGACCGGGCGAGGTGACCTTCCAGGCGGAGGAGATCGACGCGGGCGAGGAGCTGACCCACTCGTTCGATGAGATCGCCGGCGGCGAGACGATGACCTCGGTGACCTTCAGCGAGCCGGGCCAGTATCGCCTGCTGGTGATCGGCAACGACTCCTCGATTGCCCCTGGCGAAGGGAGCACCCGGCAGTGTTGCTGGACGACCGCCCGGATCGACGTGACCGTCAATCCCTAGCGGTAGACTGCTCTCGAGACAATCACGAGGGGAGGGACGGCGGGCTCGTGCCCGCCGTTTTCTTTGTACCCTACTCGCAAGAAGCCGTCGCCACCGGAGATCCGGTTGCGTTCCGCTGACGCAATCAAGTCAGACGGTAGTAGGATCATCTCAATGCGGATCACGCCGTCGGGGAAGTACCGAAAGGGGTACGTCATGAAATGCGCTCGCATGCTCACGGTCGCGAGCCTTGCGACGATCATCACGCTCGGTGCCACCGCGCAGCCGGTCGAGGCACAGGAGAACCAGTCCTGGTGGCGCGTTATCGTCGTCCAGGTCAAACCGGAGCGACTGGCTGATTTCAACGAGCTGTACCGCGAGGAGATCAATCCAGCGCTTCGGAAGGCCGGCGTACCGTGGCGGTCCGCCTGGCAGACTGGTGAGTTCGGCGAAACCTACGAGCGGCTGTTCGTCACACCGCTGGAGAGCTTTGCCGAGCTCGATGCCGGTGGGCCGCTCGCGCGGGCGCTCGGGCCGCGCGAATTTGACCGGGTGCTCGACAAGCTTCGGCGCTCCACCGACCGACGCCAGGCCTACGCGGTGCTCTATCGTTCGGATCTCAGCGTGGAATCCGACGATGTCAGCGGGCTGCCGATTGCCCGCGTGACCAATGTCGAGGTCGCACCTGGGCGGGGGGCCGAGTTCGAGGGGTTTCTCAGAAACAACCTTTCCACTTTCCAGGAGTCCGACGTAGTGTTCGGTGTCTACCAGCGCCAGTTCGGCCCCGGCCCGGTCGTCTGGCAGATCGTCGAGAACCTCCGCAGCTACTCCGAGCTCGCGCGCGGCGGGATCCTGCGGGCGTTCGGCGACGAGTCGGGCCGGGCGGCGACGGCGCTGAGCGGTGTGGTCACGAGCGTCGAACGGACCGTGCTGGAATACGACCCGACGCTCAGCTTCACTGCCGTGACCGAGCCGCCAGGTCGCGAAGACTAGACACCACCGCTGGTGGCGGTCAGTAGCCGCGCGCAGGGTCGACCGCCGACGAAACCGGCTCGCCGGCCTCGAGTTGGGGCAATGCGTCGAGGAACGCCTCTGCCGCCTCGGCGACATGCGTGACCCCGGCGATGTGCGGCGTGATCACCACACCGGGCGTTCGCCAGAGCGGCGAATCGTCGGCGAGCGGTTCCTCCTCGAACACGTCGAGTGCCGCTCCCGCCAGTGTCCCCGCCTCGAGCGCTGCCAGCAGCGCAGTCGTGTCGAGCAGCTCGCCGCGTGCCACGTTGATCAGAAACGCCGCACGGCACCGGCTCAATACCCTGGTGCTCACCAGGCCGTGCGTGGCAGGTGTGAGCGGAGCCGCGAGCACGATCCAATGTGCGTCGGGGACAACTGCGGCGAGCGCATCCACGGCATGGACTCGCGTGAAAGGCGCCTGCGGGCGCCCGCGCCGCGACACGCCGAGGGTCTCACACCCGAGCGCGGCGAAACGAGCGGCTATTGCCGACCCGACCGACCCGGTGCCGACGATGACGGCGGTGGAGTTCCGCAACACAGCCGGCTCGACTGGCGCCCATCGACGCGCGGACTGATCCTGCCGAAACGCGAGCACGCGTTGCGTCTGCGCCAGCGCGTGGCCAACACAGTACTCCGCCATCCGGTCGCCGAGCTCGCCGGTGGTGCGGGTCAACGTGACCCCTGTCGGCCAGGGGCGACCACCGAGCAGGCCGTCCACACCCGCCCCCGTCGAGTGCACCCACCTGATCGATGAGTCCTCGAAGTCTACGCGCGCCGTGAATGCGACGAGCGCGTCGGCCCACAGCCAATCGGTCGCGGAACAGCGGTCGGCGCTTCTGACGCGGCAGGTCAGGTCCGGCCGGCGCGAGGTCAGGTAGGCGGCCAGCTCGTCGCCATGCCTGGCGCACACCAAGATCTTCGAGAAACCCTGCCGATGCCCGGCGCGCCCCCCGTCGTTGCGCTGATACGTGTTCATGCGTGGCGGTTGCCCCGCGTCGACAGGTAGTGATGCCACAGAATGCGCGCCGCGACGGCGCGCCAGGGTGCCCACCTGGTTGCCAGTCGCCGAAGTCGGTCCGTATCGGGGCGTCGTCTGAGTCGTTTGACCTGCTGGGCCGCCGTCGCCAGGGCGAGGTCGCCGTCTGGCCAGATGTCGGGCCGGCCGAGGGCCATCAGCAAGTAGATGTCGGCGGTCCAGGGGCCGACGCCGCGAATTTCCACTAGTCTTTGTCGAGCCTCCAGGTCGCCTGTGCGGCCGAGGCGGCTCAAATCGAGTGTGCCGTCCACGATGTGCCGTGCGATACCCAGACAGTAGCTCGCTTTCTGCCGCGTGACACCGGCCGACCGAATCTTCGGCTCGGTCAGACTTGCGAATCGCTCTGGCGTGACCTCACCACACGCGGTCCGCAGCCGGGCAAATGTGGCTCGCCCCGACGCCAGTGAGACTTGCTGTTCGAGCACGATCTGGACGAGCGTGGCGAAGCCTGGCCGCCGCGCCCACAGCGGTGGCGGACCGAACCGAGCCACGACCGTCGCCAGGTCCGGGTCGGCGCCGCTCAGCGCCTCGACCCCATCCAACAATCGCGTCCTGGTCAGGCGTGTTGGTCGTGGCATCGTCGGGCGCGGGCTGGTCAGGCGGGAGCTTCGCTATTTCCCACAGCACGACAGTCCCGGCGTGGCATCGGTCGCTTCAATTTCGCGGCCGGTGCAGCGGCACAGCCGCGCGCGGTCGCGCGCGGTTGTTGGGAGGTGGGTCAGACAGTGGGTGGTCGAGTCGAGCACCGTTCGGAGAACTTCGTCGGAGAGAGTCGCGAGACGGTAGTGGACCCAGAGGCCTTCGCGCCTGCCGGTCACGAGCCCGGCGCGCTTCAGATAGGCCAGGTGGCGTGACGCCGTCGGCTGTGGGATCCGGAGACTTTCGTGAATCTCGCAGACACAGACCTCTCCGGCGGCCAGTAATCCGAGGATGCGCAGCCTGGTCTGGTCGCCCAGCGCCTTGAACACCGCCTCCATCGCCTCGATACGGTTCACGTGTCGCCCCTGCTGCCTATTATATTCGTCTTGACAAATATATGCCGAGTGTCTACGATGGAACTGTATTCGTATAAGCGAATATAGTTTGTGCAGCGCGTCATCGTCGCCTGCACCAGGCGGCGGTGCCCCAGCAAGAGGAGATCAGACATGACTTCGACTGTGCAGATCAAGGACGAGGTGAAGCGGAGATACGGCGAGCTCGCCGAACAGGTGCGAGATGGCACGGAGGCGTCCTGTTGCGGGCCGTCTGCGTGTGGGCGCGGTGGGACCGATCCGATTACAGCCAATCTCTACGACCAGACCCAGGTGCGCAACCTGCCTCCCGACGCGGTGCATGCGTCGCTCGGGTGTGGCAATCCGACGGCCCTGGCCGAGCTTCGACCGGGCGAGACGGTGCTCGACCTCGGGTCGGGTGGTGGCATCGACGTCTTGCTGTCGGCGCGGCGTGTCGGTCCGACCGGCAAGGCCTACGGTCTCGACATGACGGATCAGATGCTGGCCCTGGCCCGCGAGAACCAGCGTACGGCCGGAGTCGAGAACGTCGAGTTCCTGAAGGGGGAGATCGAGGCGATTCCGCTGCCGGACGCGTCGGTCGACGTGATCATCTCCAATTGCGTCATCAACCTCTCGGCCGATAAGGACCGGGTGTTCGCCGAAGCTTTCCGCGTGCTGAGACCAGGTGGGCGTCTGGCCGTGTCGGATGTGGTCTGCAGACGGCCTGTGCGCGCCGACCTTCGTCGCAGCATCGAGCTCTGGGTGGGGTGCGTGGCCGGCGCGCTCGAAAAGTCGGATTACCGCGCCAGGCTGGCGGCCGCCGGGTTCGTCGGGATCGACATCGAGCCGACCCGCATTTACCGCGCCGCCGACGCGGGCGCGTTTCTCCAGGAGGCGGGATTCGATCCTGACGCGGTCGGCGCGGAGGTCGACGGCGCGTTCATGAGCGCCTTCGTGCGAGCCAACAGCCCGGTGGGTCAGTGAGATCGGTCGAGCCGTACATCCGCCCCCTGCTATGCTGGGAGGGAGAAACGGTTGCATGTCCGAATCCCACGGTCCCGGGCTGCTTTTTCTGTGTGTAGCCAACTCCGCGCGAAGCCAGATGGCCGAAGGGCTGGCGCGCGCGAAGTTCGGCGACCGGGTCCTGATTCAGAGCGCCGGGACGCACCCGGGCAGAGTCAATCGCTATGCGGTCGCGGTCCTGGCCGAGGTAGGGATCGATATCTCCGGCCATCGATCGAAGCATGTCGACACGATTGACCCGACGAGCGTCGGTATCGTCATCACGCTCTGTGCCGACGAAGTCTGCCCGGCGTTCCTGGCTCATGCGACGCGCTTGGCCTGGCCACTGCCGGATCCGGCCGGTTTCGGGGGCACCGACGAGGCACAGCTCGCCGGATTCCGGGCCGCGCGTGACGAAATTGCCGACCGACTCGACCAGCTCGTCGTCTGATTGATTAGAAAGTCCGATCGCCTACCAGCGCAAAATCCGCCGACCGCGCCACTCCGGTCCCTCGATGACAAACCGCCATTCGGGGTTGCGGCGTTCGTCGCGGAGCGCCTGTCGCACGATGTCGAACGTCTGCAGGTGTTCGTCGGCGCACTCGAAGTAGGTCACGAAGTCGTACTCGTTAGGTCGCTGATACCCGTCCGGATTGTGATAGAGGCGGCGATAGATCGTCTGGATGCCGTCCTCTGCCGCCACCGCGTGGCCGGTAGCCGCGGTGCCGGTCCACCGATCGACATGGGGGTAGAAGAATGCGTGCCGTTCCAACGTGCTCATCTTCCACCAGTCGGCGGTTTTGCTCATCGGGAGGATGATGACGTTCGCGTTCGCATGGCCAGACTGTCGTTCCGCCGCCGGTTTGAAGGCGAACTCGTGCAGCGCGGCGCTTGTATAGCGAGGCGCCTGAAGCGCCCCGTCGATGGCCCGTACCGAGGCGACCCTCCCGAGCCGCCGCTCGACCTCGATCTCGTCGAGCCGGGGTCGGTACCTGGTCGTCAGGTGCGCCACGTACCCGGCAGACAGGAGCCCGTCGTTGCACAGGCGTGGCGTCGAGGCGCCCAGGAACTGAATCGTCTCATTCGACTGCGTGTTGGGGGTTCCGTTGCCGTCGAAATCGTTGAAGAAACCACGGGCGATGCAGGTGCCCGCTTCCCGGAGCTTGGCGCGCGCCTTGGCGTCGTCATCTCGGAGAGTGACGAACAGGAACTTGGAATACACGAGATTCGCGCCACGTGCGCCGTTCCCGTCCCCGTTGTCGGTGCCGCGTTGCATGTCAAGGAGGCTCTTGGACAATGTATCGGTCTGGTGTTGCCCGATCCTCCGTTCCTGCTTCAGAAAGAGGGGGAGGATGGGCAGATCCGTGCAGCAGCGGGCACCTGACACGAGGCGTGTCGAGGACGTCAAGCGAGGTCACGGACGTGGCGTAAGATGAAAGCAGCCCGAGGAACAGAGGCGTCCGAGCGCTCAGGCGCGCTCCCGCCTCTCGCCTTCTGGCGTTGTGAGCTGTCCATATGATTCTGCCCCTTGGCGACGAGCCCAACCCCCGTGGCGTGCCCGTGGTGACCTACGCGCTCATTCTGGTCAACTGTGCGATCTATTTCCTTGTCACCCTGCCCCTGAGCTTCATGCGGCCGGAGCTGAACGACCCGGCGGTTGTCGAGTATGTGCGTGTGGTGCTCGAGACGCTGTCACGGCCGGTGTCGCAGCGCGGGCTCGAGGCGATCGCCCGCGGGCTGACCGAGTACGACATGTTGGTGTTCGAGTGGGGGTTCCGGCCCGCCGCGCCACAGACGCTGGATCTGTTTACGGCGATGTTCCTGCACGGCGGGTTCCTGCATCTGGCCGGCAACATGCTGTTTCTCTGGATATACGGCGACAATGTCGAACACCGTCTCGGTCGAGGGCGCTTTCTCATTGCCTACCTCGGAACCGGTGTCGCCGCGACGCTGTCTTATGCCGTGTTGGCCGGCCAGTCCCAGCTGCCCATGCTTGGTGCCTCGGGCGCGATCTCCGGGGTGCTGGGCTTCTACTTCATCTGGTTTCCGCGCAACCGGGTCCGGCTGTGGGTGATGTTGTTCCCGTTCTTCATGAACGTGATTCATGCGCCGGCCCGCTGGGTGCTCGGGTTTTACGTGATCGCCGACAATCTGCTGCCGTTTCTGGCGTCGGCCGGCACCCGCGGAGGCGGTGTGGCCTACGGTGCCCATCTCGGAGGATTTCTCGTGGGGCTAGGGGTGGCGTGGGCCATCAATCGCAGTTCACTGCTGGCTCGGCCCACCGAGTTCGGTTCGCCTGGTCAGTCCCTCGCATCACCCTCTCCCGAGGGTAGCCTGGCGTCGCTCATCGAGGGGGGCGACTACGAGGAGGCGGCGAAGCGCTACTTTACGTTGTCACCTCGAGAAACGAAACAGCTGGGCGAGAGCCACTCGCTCCTGCTCGGCAACTGGATGGCGGCGAAGGGGTACGCCCGCGCCGCGCTTCTTCTGTTCCAGCGGCATCTGCGCGATTACCCGATCGGGTCCACCGCGGCCGCCGCCCATGTCGGCGCCGGGCTGCTGCAGCTGCGCGCCTTCGGTCAGCCGACTGCCGCCTACCAACATCTGGTCGAAGCGCTGGGGCTCGACCCGAGCTCGGAGACCGAGGCGCTGGCACGACAGGGCCTGGCCCAGATCGCGGCGCTGCAAAAGTTCCAGCTGAATTCGCTATAATTGAAGTTTCCTGCCGTTGCTGGGAGGTCGTTCAATGGTAGGACACGCGGCTCTGGACCGTGTAATCGGGGTTCGAATCCCTGCCTCCCAGCCACTCATCCAAATCGTGGTCGCTCTTGACGTTAGCCCTTGAATCCGTCGGCTCCGGAGTAGGGTGAGAGGAACCCTCTTGGTCGGCAATCTTGAAAGATTCTTGAAAGTCCGTTCGGCCACTCGGTCGGCTTCGGCTGAGGCACTTGCCGCTCTCAAGGCTCCCAGCTGTCGCTTGTAGGGCCTCCAGCCGCTGGTTGTCATACCTCTCCGTCGTTGCGATGGACGCGTGACCCAGCAGGTCCCTCACCTGAGAGAGCGGCACGCCTCGCTCCGCCAGCCTCGATGCATACTCGTGCCGCAAGCCTCACAGCTCGGGCACAGTCCAAGACAGCCGCGTCCGAGCCAGTCAAGCCGATCCGTCGCACCAGGTTGGCCCTGAACCCGTGCCCAACAAAATGCCTGGCGATCTTGCACCCCGAACCAGGCTATGATCGGGCTCGAGCCGTTTCACTCCGTGGTGTCGTCAGACACACGGTGCAGTGGGCTTACCAGCGGCTTGCGACCTTTGGGGACTTCGGCAGACCGAGGGAGGTGATCGTCCCATGAATCAGGAGATCATCGAGTTGACAGAGGAGACGACCCAGCAGGGCGTGTCCCGAAGGAATTTCATCAAGGGCGCCATTGCCGCGAGCGCGGCGGTGTCTTCGTCCAGCTACTTGTTCCGCTCGAATGGCGGTGCGCTGCTGGCGCAAGCCCCGGCGGCCGGGGCGGTCGAGCGGCTCATCACGCTCAACATCAACGGCCGGAGTCGGCGCATCGAGGTGCCCCCGATGGAGACCTTGGGCACGACGCTGCGCTACAAGCTGGGGCTGACGGGCACCAAGATCGGGTGCGACCGCGCCGAATGCGGCGCCTGC
>JASLOY010000141.1:8000-8271 GCA_030745255.1 Vicinamibacterales bacterium | reverse complement strand
AGAGCGCCCGTGCGCGGCGCTGGAACTCGAGCGGGGTGAGCGGCGTCTCCACGATGCGTCCAGAAAGAATCGGACCGGCCCGGCCCCGGCGGCCCTACTGATCGTTGCTGGACCGCCTCACTCGCCGGTCGGCGACGATCTGCTCGTAGTCTTCGTCGGTCAGATACGTCATGTTCACGTGCGCGTGATACATCTCGTCGTAGCTGCGCTGTCCCCACCCGACCCACTGCGTCGCGTCCGGATTGGCCCGGTTTGCCGTGGTGTTGTCGTG
>JASLOY010000141.1:0-7990 GCA_030745255.1 Vicinamibacterales bacterium | reverse complement strand
AGACGTAGTTCACGTGCCAGTTGAAGTCGAAGTTCGCCACGTGGCTCAGCATCTCGACCCGCCCGTTCGGGTAGATCGCCTCCATCGACATCGACTTCCCGCGGATATGCATGTGCGGCTGGTAGTTCTCGAGCCGGGCAGGCGCCCGTAGCGGAACATACGCGTGGTGGGTCGTGACCTTCCCGGGCGGTATGTCCAGCGTCGCCATCGACTGCTGCACGCCAAGCGCGCTGGCGTAAACTCGATACTTCGGCACGTAGCCCTTCGGATGGAACCAGACACCCAGATCCGTTTGCGTCGTGATCTCCTCGCCCACCGAGTGATAGTGGTTGTCGAAGGCGATCCGCGATCCGGCTTTCAGCAGCTTGCCCGTGTTGTCGCGAAACACGTCACCGATCTTCCCCACGGCGAACTCGGTCAGATAGCTGCCCTGACCGGGCACGTCCACAACCGGGTCGAAGTCGCCCGGCTCCTCCTCCTGCTGCAGATACACCACGGCGTGATGAGTGACGCGACGCCCCACCAGCGACGGCCGCACCTCCATGCCGGTCACCCACCGGTCTTCGGTCAACCCGGTCTCGACAACCGGCGTCCACCACTGGTCCTGCCCTTCTGCGGCCTGCGTCCACGGCGTCGAGCTCACAATGAGATCTGGCTCCCGGCCGTAGGTCTCGCTCAGATGCCAGACGTTGTCGTCGGGCCAGTCGACTGGGGGCGGCAGGTCGGCCGGATTGCCACGCGGCGCGCCGGCGTCGACCCAGCGGGCGATGACGTCGATCTCGTCGTCGCTCAGGGATTTGTCGTTCTGGAACTCCTGGATGCCGACCGTCTTGTCCATGTGCCAGGGCGGCATCACCCGCCCGACCACCTTCTCCCGGACCGCCCGCGCCCAGGGCCTGACCTCGGCGTAGGTCATCAGCGACATCGGGCCCATCTGTCCGGTCCGATGACAGCCCTGGCAGCTCCGCTGCAGTATCGGGGCCACATCCCTGCTGAACGTGACCTCGCCCGTCTGGGCCGAGACGCCACCGGCGGTCGTCATCAAGGCTCCGGTCACAGTCAGTCCAACACACGCTGTTCGGATCTGTGTCATCACCGTCTCCCCTCACCCAACCGCCCGCAATTGCGGGCGCGGCGCCCTCCCCACGGGAGCCGAGATTGTTACCGTACCTCTACGGTCACGTAGCCGTTTGTCCAGCAGCAGAAGAAGCCACCGGCCATTATCGCGGCCTGTCCACCTGAATCATCCCACGCCAGCACACGCAGGACATACTCTCCCGGCTCGCTGAACGTCGCCGTCGTCGCCGCCGCGCCCGATCCGTCGATTGCCGGCGCCGTCTCTTCGAAGACGACGTCGCCCACCCCCCGGTACTTGCTCCACACCACGCCGAATCGCGCCGGTCGCCCGACCGCCCGTGACTTCCGCACGCCGTCGTCGGTCGCCCACACCGCAATTTGCGAGGGAGCCGACACGGCCGCCGTTGTCGTTGTCGAACGAATGCCCAGGGGGCCCTGACCCGGCTCACCGTCCGGTCCGCCGAACCGCACCACCGGCGGCGTGTTGCCGCTGGTCACCTCTTCGAGCGCGGTGATCTCCCAGCCCGGTCTCAGGTGACCCGGTATCGCGATGGTCTCACCGTGCGCGGTCAGGCTCCAGGTCAGCTGCTGGTCGCCGAAATCGGCCGGCACGACGACCGCGAACACCCCCGTCTGTCGTCGCGGCAGGAAATGGGTGGGTTGCCCCTGATCGACCGGACCCGGTTCGAACCGGTTGTCCGGTCCAATCGGAATGTCGAGGTGCTCTTCGTAGTTCCGGTTGAAATAACCGAACACGAGGCTGAACGTGCCGTCCGGATTTGAGTACCAGCCCTCGAATGACGCCGATACGCTTTGCCCAACGGTATGCGGAATCGGCGCGTCGACCCGCGTATCCTGCGCACCGGCCGACGCCGGGGCACTGGCCAGCACGGCGCTCAGGCCGAGCCCCGCGCACCATCGTCTCAGGCCGCTCGTCGATTGCGCTTGCACGATACCTGCAATCTTGGTCGACAGCTGCGAGCGTGTCAACGACCGCGTGCCCGCATCCGCAGAACGCCGCTCAGGGTGCTCGTTGATCCAATCGTGATTGGCTGCGAAAATGTCCCGAGTGAGACGAGCTTCTATGTCCCCTGCCTGCGTCGTCAGAGACCGACCGGTGCCACGGCATGCCGGAATCCGTCATGGCAGCACGGTCGCCGGGCTCGCGTTGATCGCGGCGTGTGGGGGCTCGACACCGATCTCGCCGACCGCGGCGATTCCTGCCACTCCTGCCGGCGTGTCCGCCATGAGGCCCTCCGCGGTGGCTCTGGGGACATTCGCGACGGCGCCGGACACCGCCACGCTGAAAGTGACCGCCCCGGTGGCGGAATCGCCGGTCGACGACGTCGTGCTCGAGGACCTGCGGGCGACGCTGACCGTGTCGAGCGCAATGGGACAGTTCGTAGAGGCCCCCGATCTGCGTGTTGGCTTCGCGGTGGAGGAAGTCGCGAGCGACGGTATGACGAGCCTGTTCGAAGCGGTTGACATGCCGCAGTCGTACCCCACGACGGCCTATCCCGTCACCGCCGCGCTGACGGACAACACCCGGTATCGCTGGCGCGCTCGGGCCCTGCTCGACGGCGCCTATGGACCGTGGTCGGCGTGGGCCAGCTTCCGCACCCCAGCCCCGCCGCCTCCGGCGCCCGCGCCGGCGCCGCCGCCGGCCGATCCCCAGGCTCGCTATGTCGCGATTTTCGAAGCAGACTGGAGCGCCGCGACGCATCCGCAGGACATTCCCGACAACCCACACTTCTCTCCAATGATCGGGGCGACCCACCTTGAGGGCACACGATTCTGGCAGGCTGGCGCTCTGGCCTCCGAAGGCATCGAGCGGATGGCGGAGCAAGGCAGCCAGTCACCGCTCGACGCCGAGATCGCCGCGGCGCAAGCCACCGGTCAGGCGGAGACGCTCTTCCGCGGCGGCGGTCTCTCGCCATCGCCCGGTCTGGAGACCGTCGAGTTCGATATCACGTCGGCGTTTCCCTACGTCACGCTCGTCACGATGCTGGCGCCCAGCCCCGACTGGTTCGTCGGGGTGTCGGGGCTTCCTCTGATGGCCGGTGGGGCGTGGCGCGACGAAGTGGTCGTCGAGCTCCGCCCGTGGGACGCCGGCACCGACAGCGGATCGAGCTACGAATCCGCCGATGCCGACTTGGTGCCGCCGGCCCCGATCTCGGCGCTCGAGAGCGAGCCGGTGCTCGTCGACGGGTCGGTGCCCCCAATTGGCCGATTCATATTTCGACGAGTTCCGTAACGTCACGACCGTGAAACTCTATACTTGGGTGAACGGTCGATGCGCTCACTCGATTCGATGAAGAAGACCACGACCGAGCCCGCGACAGAGCCCACAAGCGCACGGCACACGACCGTGTCCGGTCGCCCTATCAAGGCGCTCTACACCGCCGACGACGTCGTCGAGGCGCCAGCGCCAGAGGCGCCGGGGCAATTCCCCTATACACGGGGCATCCATGCCAGCGGCTACGCGGGCAAGCTCTGGACGATGCGACAGTTCTCCGGGTTCGGCACACCGGAGCAGACCAATCAACGCTACAAGGATCTGCTGGCCGCTGGGAGCACCGGACTCAGTGTGGCATTCGACCTGCCGACACTGATGGGACGCGACCCGGACCATCCGCTGGCGCTGGGCGAAGTCGGCAAATGTGGGGTCAGCATCGCCTCCCTCGCCGACATGGAGCGGCTCTTCGACGGCATCGTGCTCGAAGACGTGACCACGTCGATGACGATCAACTCCCCCGCGGCAATGATCTTCGCGATGTATCTCGTCGTAGCCGAGCGGCAGGGTGCGCGGTGGGACAAGCTCTCCGGCACGATTCAGAACGACATCCTGAAGGAGTACATCGCGCAGAAGGAGTACATCTATCCGCCGCGCCCCTCCATGCGTCTCGTGACCGACACATTCGGCTTCTGCTCGAGCGAGGTGCCGCGCTGGAACACCATCTCGGTCAGCGGCTATCACATTCGCGAGGCCGGAGCGACGGCGCTGCAAGAGCTGGCGTTCACCCTCCGTGACGGCATCGAGTATGTGCAATACGGCATCGACGCCGGACTGACCGTCGACAGCTTCGTGCCGCGCGTGTCGTTCTTCTTCAACGCGCACAACGACTTTTTCGAGGAGATCGCCAAGTATCGAGCAGCACGGGCATTGTGGGCGACGGTGATGCGCGAACGGTTTGGCGCGACCGACGAGCGGTCGTGGAAACTGCGCTTTCACACGCAGACGGCCGGTGTGTCTCTGACAGCCCAGCAACCCTACAACAACGTCGTGCGGACGGCGATCCAGGCACTGGCCGGCGTGCTGGGCGGCACCAACTCGCTGCACACCAACTCGCTCGACGAAGCACTGTCGCTGCCGACACACGAGGCGGCGTTGCTTGCGCTCCGGACCCAGCAGGTCATGGCCCACGAGAGCGGCGTGACTTCGTTCGTGGATCCGCTGGGCGGCTCGTATTTCGTGGAGCGCCTGACACAGGACATGGAGGCCGGCGCGCGCGACTACTTCCAGCGGATCGATGACCTGGGCGGCATGGTGGCGGCGATCGAACAGGGCTATCCGCAACGGGAGATCGCCGAGAGCGCCTATCGGTTCCAGCGGGAAGTCGAGGATGGCGAGCGGACCATTGTCGGCGTCAACCGTTTTACGGACGAGAACGAGACCGGCGTACAGACGCTCTACCTCGACGAGGGCACAGCCAAGGCGCAGTGCGCACGGGTGGCCGAGCTGCGCGACACCCGCGACCCCGCCGCCGTGGACGGGGCCCTCGACCGCTTGCGGCATGCCGCCCTCGGCCCAGACAACCTCATGCCGCCGCTGCTCGACGCGGTCCGGGCCTATGCGACGGTCGGCGAGATGTGCGACGCGCTCCGCGATGTCTGGGGAGAGTATGAGGAATCAGCCTCGGTCTGACTTCTGACTTCTGAAGGGAAATTCCCCCCATGCCCGACGTCCTAGACCTCTCCCAGTCGCCGCCATTGACCCAGCTCTCTGAGGACGAACGGTTGCTCCGGGCCAATGTCCGGGCATTTGCGGAAGCGGAGGTCGCTCCGCATGTCCGTGAGATGGACGAACAGGCCGCCATTCCGCGCGCCCTGATCGACCAGCTCTTCGACCTTGGGGTCATGGCCATTGAGATCCCGGAGACCTTTGGTGGCGCCGGCGCACACTTCTTCCTGTCGGTCATCGCCGTCGAGGAGCTGTCGCGAGTCGACCCGTCGGTCGCCGTGCTGGTGGACGTACAGAACACGTTGGTGATCAACGCGCTGCTGAAGTGGGGGTCGAGCGACGTCAAGGAACGGTTCCTCCCACGGCTGGCCAGCGACACGCTCGGGGCCTATGCCCTGTCGGAGGCGGGCTCTGGAAGTGACGCCTTCGCGCTGACGACCCGAGCCGTGGAGGACGCCGACGACTTCGTGTTGAGCGGACGCAAGCTCTGGATTACCAACGCCAGGGAGGCCGGTCTCTTTATCGTGTTGGCCAATGCCAACCCGGAGGCCGGATATCGCGGCATCACGGCGTTCCTCATCGAGCACGACCGGCCCGGCCTCCAGATCGGCAAGAAGGAGGACAAGCTCGGCATTCGCGCCAGCAGTACCTGTGAGCTGCTGCTCGACGAGTGCCGCGTGCCAAAGGCCAACATTTTGGGGGAGCTGGGACGGGGCTACAAGGTGGCGATCGAAACGCTGAACGAGGGACGGATCGGCATCGGTGCGCAGATGGTGGGTCTGGCGCAGGGCGCGCTGGACCACGCGCTGGCCTACGTGCAGGAACGGAGGCAGTTCGGCACGGCGATCGCGGAGTTCCAGGCGGTGCAGTTCCAGTTGGCCCAGGCGCAGACCGAGTTGGAGATGGCGCGATTGGGAGTCTATAACGCCGCCCGCCTGCGCGACGCCGGCCTGAGCGTCCTGACCGAGGCGGCGATGGCGAAGCTCTTTTCCTCGCAGGTTGCCGAGCGCGTCACGTCGCTCGCGCTGCAACTGTTCGGTGGCGTGGGGTATACCAAAGACTGCCCGGTCGAGAAGCTCTACCGCGACGCAAAAATCGGCCAGATCTACGAAGGCACGTCGAACATGCAGCTGCAGACGATCGCCAAGCAGATCATGCAGCCGAGAGGCTAGCAGTGCGAGTGTTCGTGAGACGGCCGCGACGACGGCGAACGGGCACCCTCCGACGATGGGTGGCCGGAACCGTCGGCGCTGCCTTGCTGGGCCTCACCACGCCGCCGGGCGTCGCTCAGGAGCAACCGCGCATCAACCGGCTGATCGAAACCCTCGAGCAGGGCCGGCCGGCGATCTCCAGCGACGTCTGGGTCTTCATCGACCAGGAGCACGGACCCTACCTCATCGACCAGCTCGGAACACGGTTGCGCGACCTCGCAGAATCTCGAAATGACGACGGGCAGCAACGCCTGGCGCCGATGGTTCGGGTCCCAACCGAGGGCGACCAGAATGTGCGCTGGGTGATCAAGCAAGTGCTGGAACGAGGCGCCATGGGCATCATCGTTCCGCAGGTCGAGAACGCGGCACAGGCGTTGAAGATCGTGCAGGCGGTGCGTTTCCCGCAACGCAAGGGGTCGGCCTACCCCACGCCGGTTGGGCGGCGCAGCTTCGCGGGCGCACCGAGGACGTGGGGGTTGGGGGTCCTCGACTATATCGCCGAGGCCGATGTATGGCCCCTCAACCCGGCCGGCGAGCTATTTGTCATGCCGATGATCGAGAACGCCGACGGCGTGCGCAACGTTGGCGAGATCCTCGACGTGCCGGGAGTCGGCGGTGTGCTCATCGGCCCCAGCGACCTCGCGATGGGGCTTGGGGAAGGGCCCTGGTACGCCGGCGGACAGGCTTTGCGCCCGCCCGACACCCAAGCCGCAATTCAGACGGTTGCCGACGCCTGCGTGGCCCGGAACAAGGCCTGCGGCATGGTCACGTGGACCGAAGACGAGACGACGCAGTATCTCGCCGACGGCTTCAGGATTATCTTCGCCACCTACCGACGATAACGACTACAAAGAAGTCAGATGTCGTTGAAGATGGCAAAGATCACCGATGATCTTCTGCCTTCTCACTTCTGACTTCTTCGGCCGCCTGTCACGCGCGCGCAGCGGCTTGCGTGCGACGTCCCAGCCAGCGCCAAGCGGCGCGAGAAATGGTGCCGAGGAAGAGGAGCATCAACAGAACCAGGACACTGGCGACCGCGAACGCCGCCACCGGGTAGGTCACTGTCAGGATGCCGAGCGCGACGACGAATCCGTCCTCGGCCAGACTGAGCACCCAGTTCGACACCGGCTCCGGGCTCGTGTTCGCCGCCGCCCGGGTGCTGGCCTTCGTCAGATGCGCGCCGGCCGCCACCGACCCACCAAGTATCGCGACCAGGGCCGTCAGGCCCCCCGTCATCGGTGTGTCCTCACCCAGTGCCGTCACCGCGATGACGGCACCGCCCAGCGGGCGGATCAGGGTGTGAACCGCATCCCAGACCGAGTCGACCCAGGGAATCTTGTCGGCGACGAATTCGACCACGTAGAGAAGCAGGGCCCCGGCGATGACAACGTTGCTGTCGAACAGGGCGAACTGCGACGGCAGCTCGACCCAGCCGAGCCGAGACGACAGACCGAGGATCGCGACCGTGGCATAGACGTTCACACCGGCCGCCATGGAGAAACCGAGCGCATGGCCAAGCGTGGCAATCACTTGCATGGTAGGGGAGCGTCTACTCTCGTGTCTTTCGTCCTCTGTTGTCTAATAGGGGATACGAGTTTCAGGCGCTCAGGTTTCAGGATCTGGCCAGAAAACGGACATACAGCAGCGGCTCTGGGGTGTCGTTCCCAGAGACCGACGCCGGGCGTGGTCACGACACGCACGACACTCTCACCACGACGTGTTCGGGCCACCACCGACGTGC